>JBILNA010000042.1:0-6525 GCA_044375255.1 Candidatus Planktophila sp. | reverse complement strand
ATCGCCACTTTGAAACCATGCATGTGCAGGATCAGTTAGATGGCTTTGCGCCTCAATATGGTCTATCTGCTGCGGTGTTGCTTGGCGACTTAGCTCTTGTGTGGTCGGATCAAATGCTTAATAGTGCAGGGTTATCAAATGAGCACTATGCACGAATGATTCCGTTGTACAACGAGATGCGCGTTGAGTTAATGGCTGGACAATTTTTAGATATTCACGAACAGACTCAAAAAAATACTGACACCGCACGATCTATGAAGATTGCGCGTTACAAGTCAGGTAAGTACACAATCGAGCGCCCGCTACATCTGGGCGCAGTACTGAGTTCGAAATACAATAATGAAATTCTTGCAGCCTTATCTGCATACGGATTGCCGCTCGGTGAAGCTTTCCAACTGCGGGATGATCTTCTAGGAGTCTTTGGCGATCCATCTGTGACAGGTAAACCTGCCGGAGATGATCTGCGTGAAGGAAAGCGCACTGTGTTGATCGCTATGACCCATGAACGCCAGACTGCTGCACAAGCTGAAACCTGTAAGAAATACTTTGGTCGCCCAGATCTTGATGCCAACGGGGTTGCTATCTTGCAAGAGATTATTGAATCAACAGGGGCTCGCGCCGAACTTGAATCAACGATTGAAACACTGACAGATGCCGCACTCGCTGCAGCAGAATCATCACTTTTCACCAATGATGGAAAGGCTTTGCTCGTCGAGCTAGCTAACATCGCAACTAAAAGGAGTGCTTAAATGCCTGCACGCGTCAAAGGTCCTACAGATCACGTTGTCATCGTTGGTGCTGGTTATGCCGGCTTAAGCGCTGCGCTTCGTCTTGCAGGTGCAGGACGCAAGGTGACTGTGATTGAACGTGAAGCGGTTCCTGGTGGTCGAAGTGGATTGCTGCAGAAAGATGGATATTCATTTGATACAGGTCCTTCTGTTCTAACAATGCCCTCTTTGATTCAAGATGCATTTAGCTGTGTCGGTGAAGATATGAAGGACTGGGTTGAACTGATGCCGGTTTCACCTTTATACCGCGCCTTCTATGCAGATGGCTCTCAGTTAGATGTGCATGCAAATACTGCGCAGATGGAAGCTGAAATTGCAGACAAGATCAGCCCCGAAGAAGCTGCTGGTTATGCACGCTATGTAGATTTCGTAACTAAGTTGTACAAGTATGAAATGAACGACTTCATTGATCGCAACATTGATTCACCTTTTAATCTTTTAACTCCCAACCTTGCACGCTTGATAGCACTTGGTGGTTTCCGCCGACTTTCTCCAAAGGTCAATCAGTTTATGAAAGACCCACGTTTACAGAAGGTGTATTCATTCCAGGCGATGTATGCCGGCGTAAGCCCGCAGCAAGCGTTGGCTATCTATGCCGTTATTGCTTACATGGATTCAGTCAACGGTGTCTTTTTCCCGAAGGGTGGAATGCACGCAGTTCCACGCGCAATGGCGGCAGCTGCTCAAAAGCACGGCGTTGAATTCAAGTACAGCACAACGGTGTCAAAGGTAGATGTACAGAATGGTCGCGCCAAGGCGGTTATTACAGAAGATGGTCAGCGCATTGAATGCGATGCAATCATTCTGAATCCAGATCTACCTGTTGCCTGGCGTGATCTGCTGGGTAAAACCCCGTTGAATGTGAAGCGTCTTAATTACTCACCATCATGCGTAACCATGTTGGTGGGTTCTTCAAAGAAGTACGACTTTGCAGCGCATCACAATATTCACTTCGGAGAATCATGGGATGGTGTCTTTGATGAATTAATCAAGAAGAAGCAGTTGATGAGTGATCCAAGCGTGCTTGTGACTATTCCTTCACTTGATGATCCATCGTTGGCTCCAGCAGGAAAGACTTCTTACTATGTCCTGTTTCCTACCCCCAATCTGACTGCAGATATTGATTGGAGTAAGCAAACTAAGCCTTACCGCGATCACATGGTCGAAACCCTGGAAACGCGTGGTTACACAGGCTTTGGAGATGCAATCGAAACTGAAGTTGTAACTACTCCTCTTGATTGGAAAAACCAAGGAATGGAGGAAGGCGCACCATTTGCTAGCGCACATACTTTCTTCCAGACAGGTCCATTTAGGCCGCGCAATATGGCTGCCGGAATTGAAAACGTTGTCTTCGCCGGATCTGGAACACAGCCAGGTGTTGGTGTACCAATGGTGTTGATCTCGGGTCGTCTTGCAGCAGAACGCATTGTGGGGCCAGTTAAGTAAATGGATGAATTAACCGCTGCAGGGATTAAAGATCCCGATCTTCGAGCATCATACGAAGAGTGCAAGCGGCTCAATGCTTTGCATGGAAAGACTTATTACTTGGCAACTTTGTTGTTGCCGAAAGCTAAGCGTCCCTTTGTTCATGCACTATACGGATTTGCGCGTTATGCCGATGAGATCGTTGATGATTTAGCGTCAGAACTTAGTGTTGAAGAAAAAGCCGAAGTTCTGAGCAAGTGGGGTAATGGAGTTCTGGCCGATTTGAAAAAGGGTACAAGTCAGGATCATGTTGGACGAGCCTTGATTGATACCGTCAATCGCTTTGATATCCCCCACGAACATTTTGAAGCTTTCTTACATTCAATGACGATGGACTTAACGGTTCAGGAATATGAAAGTTATGAAGATTTAATTGAATATGTGTATGGGTCGGCCGCAGTTATCGGTCTTGAGATGGTTCCAATCCTTGGTCCGCTTCACAATGATGCTTTTGAAGCCGCCAAGAAGCTCGGCATCGCTTTTCAATTGGCC
The DNA here is from genome assembly GCA_044375255.1 of Candidatus Planktophila sp. Taxonomy (GTDB): domain Bacteria; phylum Actinomycetota; class Actinomycetes; order Nanopelagicales; family Nanopelagicaceae; genus Planktophila. The sequence goes on along the minus strand of JBILNA010000042.1, from coordinate 3,760 downwards.
AACTTCATCAGAGATGTAGATGAAGATCTGGATCGCGGGCGTGTATACCTACCGCTGAAAGAGTTAGGTCAATTTGGCGTTACCCGCGAAATGCTAGAAGAGCGAGTACTTACTCCTGAAATTGTCGAAGCACTTAAGTTCCAGATCGCTCGCGTGCGTCAATTGCAAGCCGAAGCTGCACCCGGAATCAAAATGCTCGAAGCATCAAGTCGCCCATGTATTGAAGCTGCAAGCACTTTGTACTGTGGCATCGTCGATGAGGTCGAAAAAATTGGTTATGACATCTTTAATCACCGCGCCAAGACATCAACGGCTCGAAGAATTCGTGTTGCAGGTGCCGCTTTCATTAAACGCCAACTAGTTTCACGCTAAAGTAACAACTACGGGAGCCCACAAGGCTGAGAGGGTCTGAAATTCAGACCGACCGATTGACCCATCCGGTAATGCGGATGCGGAAAGGAAAGAACTATGTCAACTATTTTGTTTACAGCCTGGGAGTATGAAGTATCTATTCTGGAATTTACTGCAGCAATCACTTCTTTATCTGCGGTCATCTTAGGAACAACAAAAAAGAGAATTACCTGGCCTTGGTGGGCTTTTAGCAGTGTCTTATACGGTGTCTTTTTTTACCAAGTCGAACTTTTTGCAAGCGCTGCCCTGCAAATAATCTTTGTCATCGCGGCACTTTATGGATGGTTTGGTTGGGCACCAACAGGTGCGGTACCCGGAACCATTTCAACCAGAAACCGAATCAGAGTTGCGATTGGAACTGTCGTAAGCGTTGCTTTCCTATCCCCTGTACTTGCAGATATTGGTGCGGCTGCAACCTGGACAGATGCTTTTGTCTTAATTGGCAGTTTGACCGCGCAATTGATGATGATCTACGAAAAGTATGAAACCTGGATTGTCTGGGTAGTTGTTGATGTTGTTGCAACGATTCAATATCTAGTGCTTGGCTATTGGTTTACAGCGCTGCTATATGGAATCTTTACTGTGGTGGCCGTTGTTGGCTGGAAGCGTTGGCATGACTCTCTTAGCCATTGATGGTCCTGCAGGCGCTGGCAAAACTACTCTTGCAGCCAAGTTAGAGATTGAGTATTCGCTTCATTCCACTGTACGCACAATTCATATGGATGAGCTGTACAACGGTTGGGATGATGCCCTTGGGCAATCCCTCACGGATACTTTGCAAGCAATAACCTCTGCATATCTTTCAGGCAATGAGTGCACAATTAAAATTTTCAATTGGCATTTGATGAAGTTTGACCGAGAAGAAGTGATTACTCCTACTGATTGCTTAATCCTAGAAGGAGTAGGCGCTGCTCAAGAGATTGTTAGAAAAGCAGGAGCAACTACCTATTGGCTTGATATCGATGCAGAAACTGGTTTGCAAAGGGTTCTAGCTCGAGATGGTGCTCATATTGAAAAGGAAATGCGTCAATGGCAAATCCAACAATCGATTCACTTTGCAAAGGATCAAACCCGAGAAAATTGCGAGTTTAAACTCACTTCATAGCCCTTTTGGGCGCGCCCTTGGGCTTTGTTCATGGTGGGCTCCATAAAATCTGCACATGTCTGATCTGACCGGAGAGCTCATTGATGGGCGCTACCAATTACTGCGTCAGGTTGCCAATGGTGGAATGGCTTCAATCTATGAAGCAATCGATACACGACTTGATCGAAAAGTTGCGGTCAAGATCATGCATCCACATCTTGCTCAAGATGAAGCTTTTGTCTCGCGCTTTATTAAGGAAGCAAAAGCAGCAGCCGCACTTTCCCACCCTAATATTGTTGCCGTACAAGACCAAGGCTGGAATCAAAGTGGTGTTCCGGCCGTTTTCTTAGTGATGGAATTAATTGAAGGACATACTCTTCGTGAATATCTCAATGAACGCGGGCGATTTGAGATTAAAGATGCGATTAACTACTTAACTCCGATTTTAAGTGCGTTAGCCGCCGCACATGCCTTGGGAATTGTTCACCGTGATATCAAGCCAGAAAACATCCTGATCTCTAAAGAGGGTCGGGTCAAAATCGCTGACTTTGGTTTAGCGCGGGGTGAACTTATTGGTTCGACAATGACCGCCGAATCTAGTGTGATTTTAGGAAGTGTTTCCTACCTTTCGCCAGAACAAGTACAACGCGGCATTGCAGATTCCCGAAGCGATGTCTATGCCACCGGAATTGTTGCTTTTGAAATGCTGACTGGAGAAAAGCCATTTTCGGCAGAAACCCCTATTCAAATTGCATACATGCATGTCAATGAAGAGATCCCTCGATTGCGCAGCAAGCGTAAAGAGATCCCCCAAGCGTTGGATGATTTGATTGCTAGCTCTACAGCCAAGGATCCAGATCAGCGCCCGCGTTCAGCTGGAGAATTTCTAGAAAAGTTACAACAGATCCAAATAGATCTTGATCCACGCAGGAATCAGATGGATCTGGGACTGGATCTTCCTGTTGAACCCATCAGAGAAAAGCCTCGCAAGAAAGTTAAAGAGGTTGCACCTGTCGAAGTTACCGCCCCTGTTGTGGAAACCACTAAAGAGATTCGCCGCAAAGAAGAGAAGAAGAAGCGTGCAAGTAAACGGGTTCGACGTAATCGCAAGGTTGCACTAGTTCTGGCTGTTGCACTTGGAATTGGTGGCTGGTGGACTCTTGTTGGCCCTGGTTCTCGTGTTGTTGTTCCTTCAACTATTGGAGGAAGCCTTGATGAAGCTATTGGTGTTATTGGCCCTTTGGGTCTTACCGCCGTTGTTGTTGAGAATAGATTTGATGAGGAGATCCCTAAAGGCAAAATCATCGAAAGTATTCCTGCCGGTGGTGGCAAAGTCGATGCCGGTGGTACGGTCAAGTTAATCCTTTCAAAAGGTCAAGAACGTTATGCAATTCCGATGACAACAGGATTGACTCCTGAAGCGGCACAGACTGCGCTGAAGAAGTATCCACTTTTGGTCGGAAAAGTTAGTGAAGTATTTAACTCTGAAATTCCAAAGGGTTTTGTTGTTTCATCTTCACCAGCTTCAGGAACTTCGGTCAAACGCGATACAAAAGTTGATTTATTGGTATCAAAGGGAATCGAACAAATTGCACTTGCCTCATACCTTGGAAAAAGTGGCGAGCAAGCTTTGAATGAGTTAACTGAAGCGGGTTTTTCTGTTGAGGCCGGATATGCATTTAATGAGTCAGTTCCAGAATTAGCAGTTATTTCTCAGAGCCCTGCCGGTGGAACAACGGCCAATAAGGGTGGCAAAGTTACGATTCTCATCTCAAAGGGTCCTCGATACACAGTTATTCCGGCCGCACTTCGTGGCATGCCCGGACAAGAAGCTGTAAACAAACTGGAAGCACTTGGCTTGAAGGTAAGAGTTTTGCCTAAAGGGGTTAAGTTAACAGGCAAACGAGTTCAGTCTTCTACTCCTACTTTTCAAACGAAAGTAAAGCGTGGCAGCTTGGTGACGATTACCGTAGGGTAAGCCAATGCCCACACCAGTAAAAAAACCGCGCATCGGTGCCCACACCCCTACTACTGGTGGAATGGCGAAAAGATCCATCGCATATGCACAAGAAATTGGTGCGGAAGCGATACAAGTTTTCGCGTCAAGTCCCCGAACATGGGCGATGCCCGAAGCAAAGCCAGAACTTGATGATGCATTCAAAGCTAAAGCAGCAGAGTTAGACATTGAAACTTATGTACATGCACCGTTTTTGATTAATTTGGGCTCACCAACAGAAGCAACATATTTAAACTCTTTAGCATCAA
>JBILNA010000041.1:0-6543 GCA_044375255.1 Candidatus Planktophila sp. | reverse complement strand
CCTGTTGCAATATCTTTTCTTTGAGGATTTCTCTCGTTTGACCAACGCCCAGCGAAATCTAGAGTTTGTGTGGCCTCTTTTGGCAATGGAAGCCAATGAATGAATTCGTTGAGGTGATAATCAGTTGATCCCAGGTTCTTAACGGAGGCTTTTTGCGTCAAGACGCCGAATTTATCTAAATCAAAATTAACAACGACTTCAAGCTCTGCATGAAAGTCTCGCAATGTCACGACCACTTTATTTGAGCTGTGATGAAAATCAGTTACTTCAAACTTAGTTGACCAAGCTTTTCCTGATCGATGCCCAGATAAGGTGGGCCGTCCTAAGAATCCACGAGAACTTTCGCGCATGATTCCCGGGAATTGAGGAATATCCCATGAACTATTTGCAATCGATGGACGGATTGCGGTTTGTACAGATGCTAAATCTCCGTGAAGAACCGCGCCCCAGTGTTGAATGATCAGGGCTCCATCGACAACTTCGAGCAACAAGGAAGATGTAGGGGCGCTCAATAGTGCCGATTGCTTGCTCACAAAGGTAGAGTAACGACACTATGAGCGAGAGTAAAAAACTTAACGCCGGCGTCACGAGAAATGATCGCCTAATGGCCGATGGGCGAACTATTCGTTATTACGACACCCAAGGCCAAGCGCGTACCGCTCAAGATTCTCGCCCTCAAGAGGAACAGCCTGGAATTGGTGAGCTCCGGTTAGATCCATTGGTTAATGAGTGGATTGCGATGGCGGCCCACCGTCAAGGACGAATTTTTCTTCCGCCAAAAGAGTTATGTCCTTTGTGTCCCACCACTGGTGAGCTTCTGACTGAAATTCCAGAATCAGATTTTGAAGTTGTTGTCTTTGATAACCGATCTCCATCATTGCGACCTCCAGTGGGCGACTGGGCGTTGCCTGACATAGTTGGACCAGATACGGATTTAGGTACAGCTGCAGGAAAGTGCGAAGTAATTTGTTTTACGGCAGAACATGGCAATGCTTTCAAAGATTTATCTGCCCAGCGTGTTCGAGTCCTGCTTGAGGCATGGATAGATAGAACTGCAGAGTTGTCAAAGGAAAGTTTTATTCAGCATATTGCACCATTTGAAAATCGTGGTGAAGAAATTGGCGTGACGCTTTCTCATCCACATGGACAAATTTACGCATATTCGTATTTGCCTCCTCGTGTAGAGAAGATGTTGGCAGCAGCTAGTAAGTACAAGCTAGAAAATGGCAAGGTTCTTTTCGATGAAGTTGTGGCACGCGAGCTTTTAGATGATGAGCGAATCGTTGCACGCAATGACAGATGGGTGGCCTATGTGCCCTACGCTGCTCGCTATCCATTTGAAATTCATGTAACTCTGCTTAATCCTGTAGCAGATTTGACTGAACTTACCGAATCAGATCGTGATGCATTTCCTGAAATTGCACTTGAAGTTACACGTCGACTAGATGGTGTCTTTGGAATTGAAATGGCATATATCGCTGCGTGGCATCAGGCACCTGTTCGTGTTGGAAGAGATCTGCTTCGATTACATTGGCAGATCACAAGTGTTCGACGCGCACCTGGCAAGTTAAAGTACTTGGCAGGATCTGAATCAGCAATGGGTGCTTTCATTATGGACATGCGTCCCGAGCAATCTGCCGCACAGCTTCGTGAAGTAGTTTTGTAATGCGCATTCTGGTCACAGGCGGAACGGGATACATCGGATCAACTGCCGTCGAAGTTTTACTCAGCCAAGGTTTTGAGATCTCAATCCTTGATGACTGCAGCATGGGACATGCCGATACCGTGCCTGCGGGTGTGCGTTTCGTCGAGGGTTCACTTTTGAATCCAGCACGAGTTGCAGAGGCCCTTACGGGTTGTGAAGCAGTAATGCATTTCGCTGGTAAATCGCTGGTCGGAGAATCAGTTGAAAAACCTGATTTGTATCAATCCGTAAATGTTGATGGGACTCGAATTCTGCTTGATGAGATGCGTAAACAATCAATTACAAAGATTGTCTTTTCTTCTTCTGCGGCAACTTATGGAGAGCCAAAGGTAGTTCCAATTCTTGAAACAGCAGAAACTCAACCTACTAATCCTTACGGTGCTACAAAGTTAGCAATCGATCACATGATTACCGAAGAGGCAGCCAAGCATGCAATCTCCGCGGCATCACTTCGTTACTTCAATGTTGCTGGTGCTCTCAAGGCAAATCGTGGTTGGCTTGCAGAGCGCCACAACCCAGAAACCCATTTGATCCCCAATGTATTGCGCAGCACGCAAGCTAATCCCGTCAAGATTTTTGGCACTGATTGGCCTACCGCTGATGGCACTTGCGTCCGTGACTACGTTCATGTCATTGACTTGATTGACGCGCACATTAAAGCTTTGAACTCACTTGGTAACCCTGGTCATGAGATTTACAACTTGGGAAGTGGCTCAGGGTATTCAGTACGTGAAGTTGTAAAAGCGGCAAGTGATGCGATTGGGCATCAGATCCCATTTGTAGATTCACCTCGACGGGCCGGAGATCCTGCTGTTCTCATCGCCGATATCTCTAAAGCTAAGAAACAACTGGACTGGGCTCCAACCCGTGACATGACAGCCATGGTTGCCGATACCTTAAATTCAATGGCGTAACAATGAGTCAGATCGAAAAGAAATTTCTAGAAACTTTTGGTGAAGAGCCAGATTTAGTGGCTGCCGCACCTGGTCGTGTAAATCTGATTGGTGAACATATTGATTACAGCGATGGTTTTGTTTTGCCATTTGCTATCAAGGATCGAACTCTGGTTGCCGCCAGAAAACGAGATGACACAACGGTTCGCATTGCATCTGCCCAACGCCGAAACAAGATTGTGACCGTTGATATCGAGCAAGTGAAACCAGGATTAAAGGGTGAATGGGAGCGTTATGCCCTCGGAGTTCTTTGGGCGTTGGGCGTTAAGGAAGGCGTTGATTTGTTAATTGATGGGCATGTGCCACTAGGTGCTGGCTTGTCTTCATCTGCAGCACTTGAATGCTCTGTTGCGACAGCGATGAATCACCTTTTTGATTTGGGATTTAACCTTGAAGAGTTAGCACGTTTGACTCAAAAGGCTGAGAACCAATATGTCGGAGTTCCGTGCGGAATTATGGATCAATCAGTTTCGTTAATGGCGACCCAAGGTTCGGCTTTGTTACTGGATTGCCGCGATTTATCCACCAAGAATATTCCCTTTGATGTCGCATCAAGTGGTTTAGAGCTTTTGATTATTGATACCCAAGCACACCACGCGCTTACAGATGGTGGGTATGCAGAGCGTCGTGCCTCATGCGAATCCGCAGTTGCAAAACTTGGGATCACATCTTTACGCGAATTAACGATGGAGCAATTGGAGATCTCTCGCGGATTGCTCACAGAAACAGAGTTTGTCCGCGCCCGCCATGCGGTAACGGAAATGAAACGCGTATTAGATTGTGTTCAGGCACTCAGTGATTCAAATTTTGCATTGGTTGGAGAATTAATCAATCAATCCCATATTTCTTTGCGAGACGACTACACCGTTTCATGCCCAGAGTTAGACACCGCTGTGGAAGCAGCTTTAGCTGCAGGTGCTTTGGGTTCACGCATGGTGGGTGGTGGTTTTGGCGGAAGTGCAATTGCACTTATTGAGGCAAGTAAAACTACTGAAACAATTAATGACATCGAAAAAGCATTTTCAAATAAAGGATTCAAAGCACCACGCTTTTTTACGTCTCTGCCAAGTCAAGGGGCAGAGCTTATTTCACGTCGTTGATTACAATGGGGTAATAGAAAGAACTTCAACTCCGCCGATTGCACCTAATACATTCAGCAGATCGGTTGGATCATTTCCTGGCACTGCAACGGTGATGTCGTCGTAACCACGACCATCTTCAGATTTCACAACCGCGAGCGCACGAATGTCCCCACCCGCTGCACCGATTGCTGAAGCTAAAAGCCCCAATGAACCAGGACGATCTGGAAGAGCTACGTTTAGTTGAAATAGTGCCATGGCTTAACAATACCCTGACACTATTTCAACCTCGCCCAATTAATTAGCCGATCTGCTTAATTTGATGGTGCTGTTCCTAGGGTGACTTGGAAACTCTTTGAGCCACCAGTTGGCAGAGTTACGGTCACAGTGATCGTAGATCCAGGAGCATATGAACGGATCTTCACAATTGCACCTACCTGATCTGCAATCTTTACTCCATCGATAGCGGTGATGACTGAACCAGCAGGTATTCCTGCCTTTTCAGCTCCCTCATTTGGACTTAAACGTCCAATCTTTGCTCCTGTTCCGGTAAAGGTAGTATCAAAGAAAATACCTAATACTGGACGAGTTGATTTACCTGTTGCAATTAATTCATCAACAACACGTTTTGCCTCATTGATTGGGATTGAAAAGCCCAGTCCAATACTTCCGCTAGTCCCACCTGATGACAATGTTGCAATCGCAGAGTTAACTCCAATTATCCGACCTTGTGAATCAAGCAGTGCCCCACCTGAGTTACCTGGGTTAATCGCAGCATCTGTCTGAATTGCGTTTACATAAGATTCAGAGCCAAGGGTCCCAGTTGTAACAGGGCGATTTAACGCTGAAACAATTCCACTTGTAACTGTGCTTGCAAGACCCAATGGGGATCCGATTGCAACCACAGATTCACCAACACTGATCTTTGAAGAATCTCCAACAGTAACAATTGGAAGGTTTCCGCGATTTACCTTGAGTACCGCTAAGTCATATGCAATGTCACGACCAACAATTTGTGCCGGGATTATGTCGCCATTGAGTAGTTCAACAGTGATTGTGCCGCTCGTTGCAGCTGATGCAATTACATGGTTATTTGTGACTATAAATGATGAAGTTCGGTCAGTCTTATAAACCCAGCCACTTCCGCTTCCGCTACCTGCAGTTGCAACCACCTTCACCGAGACGACAGAAGGTGTAACGACAGCTGCAATGCTTTTCACATCAATAGTTGGTGCACCAAGTGTCAGAGCTGTTCGTGCAGTCGTACAACCATTTGATCCAGCTAAGAAAATTGCTTGTGTTCGCTTATCGACGCACACCTTGACACCAAGTGGTTCCGATGTGGATGCAGTAGCAATTCCACCGGCCAATGTTGCACCTAGCAGGAAGCTTGCAATTACCTTTGTGGATGTTCTCTTCATCTCAACCTCTTTCATAGTTAAAAACAAGTTGTCACTAGAACCTGAGAGAAAGTTTAAAAACGACTTACTAATTGGTGCAACTTATGCCAGGACTACCCAACCACTCTTGATTGTAACCTTAACTATAGGCAATGGATTTGTTGCAGGCCCTGTCACAACTGCGCCTTTTTTAAATGGATCAAAGCTCGCATTGTGCACGGGGCACACGAGCACTTTTTTAGCGCTGAAGTATTTTGTTACTCCGCCTTGGTGAGTACAAATTGTTTGATACGCAAAAACCCCGGTCTTTGTTCGAAACAGGAGTGCTGGCGCTCCGTTGGTTAATTGAAAAGGAAAAGTACCGCCCACTTTAACTTTGCTAAGACGGACAATTTGCTTGGTGTTGGCATCGGCCCGAGTTCCCACAAAAGTGGCTGCCACGCTGGCAATTGCCATGCGTAATGCGGAGCGACGTGTGAACTTCACGCTCCCTGACTTGGATTCGAACCAAGAACCTGTCGATTAACAGTCGACTGCTCTGCCGTTGAGCTATCAGGGATTAACGGTGCAAGCGCAAACTCTAGCGCACCCGAGCGTAAGGGCAAAAATTACAGGCTGGACCGATTAAAGAGCGCCAAGCGCCAAATCATGCAGAGAACGGCGGGCTGATTCCAGGGCTACTAATTGGGCAAATGCTGCGTTGTATTCGATCTCATTTTCAACGGGATTTAGGCGTTGTAGCGATGATTTCAGATCTGCAATTGAGCGCGAGATTGCGACCTCTCGAAGTCTGGCAACAATACTTGCAACATAAACCTGAGTTGGTTTTCCGTCGGCGCGAATTGGTTCGACAGAAAGTTCCATAAAAAGTGCCTTTAGGTTTTCGTCAGCAATTGATTCTGGAGAAAGTTTTTCAACTGAATCAATTGCAGTGCGCATCGCGCTATATGCAGGATGAGTAAATGCACCAGCTTCAATTGAACTCCATAATTCTGAACCAAAGAGCTGAGCCTCTTGCAAGCGACTCTTTAGTACTTCACGCTCTAAAATCAAACGTGCTTCTTTGGGATCTGGCCTAAAATTGGGTTGAGCGACTTCTTCTTCACCGGCTCTTGGTGATTGCTGTGGAAGAGATTTTGCACCTTGTGCCACAGCTCGTGTAACTATTTCAACTTCAACACCTAACCAACCAGCAAGCAGCCGTGTGTACTCAGGACGCAAAGATTTATCCCGAATCTGTGCGACCAGTGGCGCAGCAGCATTAAGTGCGTTGACTCGTCCTTCTGCTGTATCTAATTTGTGGTGCGCAAGCTCTGCACGGATTGCAAACTCAAAAAGTGGAACACGGCGTGCAATCAAATCTCGAAGTGCTAAGTCGCCTTTTTCTTGGCGCAGTTCACATGGGT
>JBILNA010000040.1:0-6885 GCA_044375255.1 Candidatus Planktophila sp. | reverse complement strand
CACCGCGCATGGGGTCGATAGGTGCGAATTCTAAAAATGTTGTTTCGGGATCCAGATCTGTTCCGAAAGGACTGAGCTCTTTAGCGCTCATGCCAGCCTTGTTTATTTCTTCAAAAAGTTCTTCCCAGTCCATGTAAGTACCTGCGCCATCATGAAGTGGAGCAGAACCACCTAACGCCGCATTAGACCAAGAAGCATTGAGAAACTCTTCGTTTGTTGCCAATAAGTCTGCCGCTCGAGATTTAATGCGTTGCTCATCAATAAATATTATTTCCGTGTTTGCCGGCATTCGGGCTAGCAAGCTTTCAGTATCATCAATTAGTAGTGGAATCAGTGACTCCATGCCTTCAAATGTCATTCCTTCAGCGATCTTGCTCAACATTTCTGCGGCGGCTGGATATTCATCAGCGATTTCAAGCGCTCGATGTTTTGTTTCATTGGAAAGCAAAAGTTCGCGGCATGGATAGATTTGCACACTGCCAACAATTGGTTGAAAAGTTCGCTGATCTGAAACTTCAAAGTAACTTAAGTCTTCAATTTCATCACCAAAGAAATCAATACGAATCGGATGATGACTAAGTGGTAAAAACAAATCAACGATTCCGCCGCGGACAGCAAACTCGCCACGGCGTTCTACTAAGTCAGTTCTTGAATAAGCCAATGAAGAAAGATGTCGCACTAGCTCATCCAGTGATTGCTCTTTGCCGATTTCTAACTCAAGCAGGGGCAACTTTCCGAGCTGGCTAATGATTCGATGTATCGCGCCACGAACAGGTGTAACCACTATTGGATTAGTTGCCTGATCTTTCCCAAGCGCATACAGAGTTTGAATTCTTCGAGCAACTGTGTCGCTTCTGGGACTTAAACGTTCGTGGGGCAAAGTTTCCCAAGCCGGAAATTCAAGAACATTGTCATAGAGCTCTCTTAACTCATTGACCAGATCTTCTGAGCTACGACTAGAACTTGTGACAACTAACAAAGGGCGAGTCTGCGCTCTGGCCGCCAAGAGAAAGGGATAGAGCGATTGGGGTGCCACGATATGAGATGCATCGGAATTAAGTGGCAAGGCTGGAATTAACCCGCGCATAATTACTCTCCAATGCAGTTAGGCCCCAACTCCAAAGGAGGGGGGCTGAATGCGCTGATTCTAATTTACTTTTGATACGAGGCGTTACCTGAGAGGATTGCCCAATGAGCCAGAGCCCGATCGCTGCAGATGATGCAGAGCTTCGTAGCGATGTGCGCCGCCTTGGAGATCTTTTGGGTCAGACCCTAGTTCGTCAAGAAGGTCCAGAACTTTTAGCACTCGTAGAACAGGTTCGTAAGGCGGTCCGTGAAGGAAGCGGCGAGGAAATTCTTGGTCAACTATCAGTTGAAGATTCCGTTCAGCTAGTCCGTGCATTTAGTACCTATTTTCACTTAGCAAATGTCGCAGAGCAGGTACACCGTGCGCGTGTATTGGCAGCGGCAAGAACAACAGGTGGTTCATGGTTAGCTAAAGCAGTTGACCGAATCGAAGCAGCACTTAAAGCACAAACTCCTGGCCATGAACTAAGTAAAGAAGAAATCACCGAATGGGTCGGTGCGATGTCGGTTCGTCCAGTTTTTACCGCGCACCCAACAGAGGCTGCGCGTAGATCAGTACTTAATAAATTAGGCAGCATTGCAGATTTGCTTGATGATCCACGCAATCCATCGCAGCAAGAACGACTAGCTGAAACTGTCGACTTATTGTGGCAAACCGATGAGCTTCGCCTGGGACGACCTGAACCACTAGATGAAGCGCTCAACGCTTTGTACTACTTGGATGATCTGTTTACAGAGACTGTGCCTGAAGTACTCAATGATTTTGCTAAAGAGATGAAGCGAATCGATGTTGAGGTTCCAATCACTGCTCGCCCACTTTCATTTGGTAACTGGATCGGTGGAGACCGAGATGGAAACCCAAACATCACCGCTGAAGTAACAACTGATGCGATGGAGCTTCAGGTCTCGCATGCCCTCCGCGTAACTATTGCCGCAATGAATGCTTTGCGACAAATGTTGTCTGTTTCTACAAAGATTGTTGGTGCAACTCCAGAGCTATCAGCATCAGTTGAGAAAGATTTGAAGCATATTCCAGAGTTTGAACCACGGTTCCTGCGTCTTAATGCGGAAGAGCCATACCGCTTAAAGGCCACAGCAATAGTTCACCGTTTAGCTTTTACTCGCGATCGTCATGCCAAGAACGCTGCGCATGTACCAAACCGTGATTATGCAGATACTGCAGAGCTATTGGACGACTTAGTTTTGATGCGTGATTCGCTTTTGGCTCACCGGGGTGAACTGATTGCTACGGGCTTACTTGAGCGCACAATCCGCACTATTGCAGCCTTTGGGATCAATCACGCGACTATGGATGTTCGCGAACATTCAGATGCGCATCACAATGTTCTTAAGCAGATCACTGGCGTGGATAGTTACATAGAAAAGTCCCACGATGAAAAGTTTGAAGTCCTTACCCAATTCTTGGCCGATGATGTGCGTTTTGATATAACCAAACTTGAAGCCTTGGGTAAGAAAACTGTTGACACCTTTATTGCAATTAATGAGTTAATTGATCGCTTTGGCCCAGAGTCGATTGAAACATACATCGTCTCAATGACAAAGGGTGCTGATGATTTAATTGCCGCAGTTGTTATTGCTCAGCAAGCAGGTCTTGTTTCATTAAAGGATAAGAAGGCACGAATTGGCTTTGCGCCCCTGCTAGAAACCGTTGCCGAACTTCGTGCCGCAGGAGAAATTCTTGAAAAACTCTTGAGTAATCCTGCGTATCGTTCAGTTGTTGCACTTCGCGGTGATGTGCAAGAGGTAATGCTCGGATATTCCGATTCCAACAAGGATGCAGGAATTGCAACTAGCCAATGGGAAATCCATAGAGCTCAGCGTTCTTTGCGCGATGTCGCAATCAAGCATGGCGTGAAATTATGTTTGTTCCATGGTCGCGGTGGTTCAGTCGGCCGCGGCGGCGGACCAACTTATGATGCTTTGATCGCGCTGCCGTGGGGTTCCGTTGATGGACAAATCAAAATGACTGAACAAGGCGAAGTAATCAGCGATAAATATGCGCTGGCATCCCTAGCTCGTGAGAATGTTGAGCTAACTCTTGCCGCATCCCTTGAAGCAACTATTCTCAATCGCGGACCACGACAAAGTAAAGAAGAGCTTGCTGCATGGGGCCAATGCATGCAGTTGGTAAGTGATTCATCATTTAAGCGTTATCGCGCTTTGATTCAGCAACCAGATCTACCTGCATACTTTTATTCATCTACTCCGGTTGAACAACTAGGAGAACTCTTCTTAGGTTCACGTCCATCTAGGCGTCCAGATGCAGCTGGCGGACTTGATTCATTACGTGCGATTCCGTGGGTATTTGGTTGGACCCAATCACGACAAATCGTTCCTGGTTGGTTTGGCGTTGGTTCAGGGCTAAAGGCAGCACGAGAAGCTGGGCATTCAGCGCTGCTGGAACATATGCTCAAAGAGTGGCACTTCTTTACAACTTTTATTAGCAACGTTGAAATGACCTTGGCTAAAACTGATTTAGCGCTGGCCAAGCGTTATGTAGAAGCCTTAGTACCAATAGAGCTTCATCACTTCTTGGATGAGATTCAGGAAGAGTTTGATCTAACAGTTTCGGAAATTCTTGCCCTGACTAAGAAGACCAGCCTGCTGGGGGATCAAGAGATTTTGGCACGCACCTTGCAAGTACGTGATGCATACCTTTCACCGATCCACTTGCTACAAGTCAATTTGCTCAAGCGTGTGCGTGATGCCGGTGATTCTGCCGATCCAGTTTTGCGACGGGCTTTGTTACTAACAATCAATGGTGTGGCTGCAGGATTACGTAATACTGGCTGATCAACTATTAAAGGCTGATTGTGTTGCTTCTAAACCTTTTGTGATCAATGATTCGACCACATCTGCGCCACGATCTATAAATTCCGCTAAATCTTTTTGCTCAACCTTTGAGAATGCTTTCAAGACAAAATCTGCAGGATCTTGCTGACCCATAGGTCGACCAATGCCCAATCGAACGCGGAAATAATCAGGGCCGTTAAATGATGAAGTCATTGATTTCAAACCATTATGGCCATTGTCGCCACCTGCAAACTTGGTGCGAATTGCCGCAAATGGAATATCTAACTCATCATGTAAAGCAATAATGTTCGCTGGCTCTACTGAATAGAAATTTGCAAGTGCTTTGACTGGCCCGCCAGTTTCGTTCATGTAGCTCTTTGATTTTGCAAGAATTACTGAATGCGTTCCTGCCTCTAATTTATAAGCAGCAATTTCATTTCGTGACTTGTGTGAAGAAAATTTCAATGAATGGCGATGAGCAAGTTCATCAATCACCATCTGGCCGATGTTATGACGGGTGGCAGCGTATTGATCTCCTGGATTACCCAGTCCCACTACCAACCACGTCATAACAACAAAGCCTACGGGTTAAGCGTCCTTCTTCTCTGCATCTGCTGCAGGTGCTGCTGCATCTGTTGCTGGTGCTGCAGTCTCTTCTGCTGCTGCAGTCGACTTCTCTGACAAGTGAACAACGATCATCTTTGGATCAGATACGAGTTCTACGCCTGCTGGAAGTACAACATCTGCTGCGTACTTTGAAGAACCTGAAGAAAGTCCCTGAATATCTAGTTCTAGGAAGTTTGGAATTGATGAAGCATCAACGCTTACTTCGATTGAGTTGTGTACGTGCTCAAGGATTCCATCACGATCATGCTCACCAAGTGTGTGAACAGGAACTGAAACAACAACCTTCTCGCCACGACGAACCAAAACTAGGTCAACGTGCTCAAGGATCTGCTTTAGGAAATCGCGAACGATTACCTTTGGAAGAGTTAGTTCGTTCTTACCATCAATCGTGATGTCCAAAAGAACGTTTGACTGCTTAAGAGCAACGCCAAGTTCCTTAGCAGGAAGTGTGATGTGAAGAGGCTTTTCTCCGTGACCATAGATAACTGCAGGAACTAAACCATCGCGACGTGCGCGACGTGATGCGCCCTTACCAAATTCAGTACGAGTGGTTCCGACGATCTTTACTTCTGCCATTTTTATCTCCTAGTTATCTCTGGTTCTTCGGTGCGTACACAAAGTTCCAGCAGGAGAAAATCCCTAACCCGTCGATAACGGAAAGCTATTCGCTACCCTCGCCGGAACAGGTCGAACAGTATCTTTTGAGCCCACTTAGAAGCAAATTCAGGCTTAGGAATGACCATCAAACAGGCTGGTTACCGATCCATCTTCAAATACTTCTCGGATTGCGCGGCCCAGAAGTGGAGCGATTGAAAGCACCGTCAAATTGTCGAACTTCTGATCTTCAGAAATCGGCAGAGTATTTGTAATAACAACTTCAGATGCGCGGGAGTTCTTTAGGCGATCCACAGCAGGACCACTAAACACCGCATGCGTTGCTGCAATGATTACATCTGCAGCACCTGCATCAAATAGCGCATCAACCGCCTTTGTAATTGTTCCTGCCGTATCGATCATGTCATCAATAACTACGCAGGTTTGTCCAACAACATCACCAACAACGCGACCTGTTATGGATTCATTAGGAACACGTGGGTCACGAGTTTTGTGAATAAATGCAATTGGGCAACCACCCAATAAATCAGACCAACGCTCTGCAACACGGACGCGTCCTGAGTCTGGGGAAACAATTGTTAAACGAGTGCGATCTACCTTGCTGCCAACATAATTTGCAAGCATAGGAAGTGCAAAGAGATGATCTACGGGACCATCAAAGAAACCTTGAATTTGTGAGGTATGAAGATCAACGGCCATCAAGCGATCGGCACCTGCTGTCTTAAATAAATCTGCCATCAATCGAGCGGTAATTGGCTCGCGGCCACGGCTCTTCTTGTCTTGACGCGCGTAACCATAAAACGGAGTAACAACTGTGATGCGCTTTGCAGATGCGCGCTTAAGTGCATCGACCATGATCAGTTGTTCCATGATTTGCTTGTTAACTGGGTTTGTGTGGCTTTGAATTACAAACGCGTCACAACCACGAACTGATTCTTCAAAGCGAACAAAAATTTCACCATTAGCAAAGTCATAAGCAGAAGTTGGTGTGAGCGGGATACCAAGCTCGGTTGCGACTTCTTCGGCTAGCTCGGGAAATCCGCGGCCTGCAAATAGGCGCAATCTCTTTTCAGAAGATAAACGGATCTCGCTCATGTATCTAGCCTTTCTTTTCGGCGGCGATTGCGGATTTACTACCTGGGCGCTTGCGCAGTACCCAATCTAATACATTTCTCTGCTTTGCTCTGCCAACTCCAATTGCCCCTGCCGGAACATCTTCTGTTATTACTGAACCAGCGGCTGTATATGCACCGTCACCAATAGTTACAGGGGCTACAAGCATTGTGTCGCTGCCAATTCGTACATGATCACCCACTGTTGTGTGATGTTTTTCGACTCCATCGTAATTTACAAAGATAGTTGCAGCTCCAATATTGCTGCCTTCACCGATTGTCGCATCGCCAACATAAGAAAGATGTGGAACCTTTGATCCAGTACCAACAACGGCATTCTTAATCTCGACAAAAGCTCCGGCCTTTGCTGCATCACCCAATTGAGTTCCAGCGCGCAAATAAGTAAATGGGCCTACGGTTGCGCCTTCGCCAATAATTGTTTGCATAGCGATTGATTCAAGGACAGATGCGCCTTCTTTGACGATGCAATCGGTCAAAGTGGTACGGGGTCCAATAACAGCGCCAGTTGCCACCTTTGTTGAACCAAGCAAAGCAGTGCCGGGATGAAGCGTTACATCATTTGAAATTTCGACAGTTGCGTCAATCCATGTTGTTGTCGGATCGATGATTG
>JBILNA010000039.1:0-6985 GCA_044375255.1 Candidatus Planktophila sp. | reverse complement strand
GCTCTACCCCTCGAAAAAGTCTCCGAAGCGGCGCTTAGTACGGCGACAGGCGCTGGTGCTTCACACGCAGATGTTCGAATTGAACGGACACGCACAGGCTTGCTATCTCTGCGTGATGCAAAGCCTGAAACACAATCTGATGAAACCAACTTTGGAATCGGTGTGCGAGTAATCGTTAATGGTGCCTGGGGTTTTGCATCTTCACCTGATGTAAGCGTTGAATCGGCGCAGAGACTTGCAGTAACTGCCGTTGCGATGGCCAAGACTTCGAAGCCGCTATCAACTGATGAGGTTTCTTTAGTGCCAGAACCCGTTTATGCAAAGAAGAGTTGGGTTTCAGCTTACGAGATCGATCCATTCTCTGTATCGGATTCAGACAAGAAGGATCGCCTTGCAGACTTAAGTTCAAAACTCCTTGCAGCCAAGGGTGTTAATCACACAAGTGCGCACACTATGTATGTCAAAGAGCAAAAGCATTACGCAGACTCTGCTGGCACAAGTACGACACAACAACGCGTGCGAGTTCAAACCCAGATCGAAGCAATTTCAACAGGTGATCATGGTTTTGAATCGATGCGAACCCTTGCTCAACCTGCAGGCTTTGGTTGGGAGTGGATGAATAATTCAGTCTGGAATTGGGATGCAGAGATTGAGCATCTTCCGACGCTTTTGGCCGAAAAAGTTGCAGCACCTTCTGTCGAACCAGGTCGTTACGATCTTTTGATTCACCCATCAAATCTTTGGCTGACGATTCACGAGTCAATTGGTCACGCAACTGAACTTGATCGTGCAATTGGTTACGAAGCAAACTATGCGGGTACTTCCTTTGCGACACCAGACAAGTTGGGCACATTGAAGTACGGCTCTGAGTTAATGAATGTGACTGGCGATCGCAGTACCGAACATGGTCTAAGCACCGTTGGATGGGATGATGAAGGCGTTGCGGCGCAGCGTTGGGATATTGTTAAAGACGGAGTCTTGGTTGGTTACCAACTGGATCGCCGTATTGCAGCGGCTGTGAACAAGGAACGCAGTAATGGTTGTGCTTTCGCTGATTCACCTGCGCATGTGCCTATTCAGCGCATGCCAAATGTTTCTTTGCAGGCAAATCCAACCGGGCCGACTCTTGAGAAGTTAATTGAATCCGTTGAAGACGGTATCTACATCTTGGGTGACAAATCATGGTCGATTGATATGCAGCGCTACAACTTCCAATTTACTGGTCAACAATTCCACCGCATTAAGAATGGAAAGCTTGTTGGTCAGTTAAAGGATGTTGCATACCAAGCAACAACTACAGATTTTTGGGGATCAATGAAGGCTGTAGGTGGTCCATCTACTTATGTTCTAGGTGGCGCGTTTAACTGCGGAAAAGCACAACCAGGTCAGGTTGCGGCGGTGAGCCATGGATGTCCGGCTGCGGTGTTCGACAAAGTCAATGTTCTTAATACAGTTGCGGAGGCGAGCAAATGATTTCAGCTCAAGATCTAGTTGAAAAGATTCTGGCTCGTTCGACAACTGATGATTGCATAGTTGTTGTCCAAGACAGCACCCAAGCAAACTTGCGTTGGGCAAGCAGCACCCTGACAACTAATGGTGTTATCCAAGAGCGAAGCGTCACAGTAATTTCATTTGTTGCAATGGATGGCTCGATGGCATCGGGTGCGGTTACTCGTACCAATGTTGATGAAAGTGATATTGATGCAATTCTTGCCGAAGCAACTGCTGCCGCAAAAGCATCTGGTGCTGCTGAAGATTTCGCACCACTTGCTCGTGATGTTGCGTTTGGTAATTGGAACGCTGCACATACTCCGACTGGTCCAGAAGTGTTCTCTGCTTTTGCGCCAGAACTTGGCGACATGATGCGCCGATCAAAGTCTGATTCAATTGAGTTGTTTGGTTACGCCGAGCACACCCATCAAAGCATTTGGGTAGGTTCAAAGGGCGGAATGAGACTTCGGCATGATTCACCAGTTGGTCGCGTGGAAATGACAGGAAAGTCGCATCAGCGTTCACGTTCTACGTGGGATGGGGTTGAAACTCACGATTTCAAGGATGTTTCTGTTGCTGCAATTGATGCCAATATTCGCCAGCGCCTTGAGTGGCAAGCAAAGAAGATTGATGTGCCTGCAGGTCGCTACGACACTATTTTTCCTTCAGGATCAATTGCTGACATCTATGTTTACATGATGTGGGTTGCTGGCGGACGAGATGCCCATGAAGGTCAGAGCGTCTTTTCAAAGAAGGGCGGCGGAACCCGAGTTGGAGAAAAGCTATCCAATGTTGGCCTACAACTATTTAGTGCACCGACACATCCTGTGCTTGCTGGATCGCCATTTGTATCTGCCTCGACAAGTAGTTCATTTACTTCAGTCTTTGATAACGGTCAAAAGCAATCACAAGTTGATTGGATTAAAGATGGTGTTCTGCAATCTCTAGTTCAGACTCGAGCAAGTGCACAAATTACATCACTTCCTTACACACCATTTGGCGATAACTTGATTATGAGCGTTGATGGTGGAAGCGGAAATCTAGAAGACCTTGTTAAAAAGGTTGATAACGGATTACTGCTGACAACGTTGTGGTACATCCGCATGGTTGATCCAAATTCATTACTTCTTACTGGACTTACGCGTGATGGTGTTTACTTCGTCAAAAATGGCGAAGTACAAGGAGCGACAAATAACTTCCGTTGGAATGATTCACCAGTTAGCGCACTTTCACGCATCGCACATGCGGGTACTACTGAATGGACTCAACCACGTGAATGGGCTGGCGATATGACCAGCATGTCTATGCCACCGATGGTTATCAAAGATTTCAATATGTCGACTGTGAGCCCGGGAAACTAAACCGGGACTCACAGTTCAACAAACTGAGACTACTTTTTCTAGTCGTTATGTCCAGCTGTAATGCGTCCAGCGTGGGCAGTTGCTGAAGGATCCTTTTTGGCCTTGATCAAGCTAGCCACAGTGGACACAATCAAAACAAGTGCAATAACCATCAAGCTAACTAGTGTTGGGATCTTTGGAACTTCATACCAAATCTCGTGAACGTAAGTCATGATCAACTTAACGCCAATGAACATCAAGATGATTGAAAGACCTAATGATAGGTAAATCAGCTTGTCTAGCAGTCCCTTGAGTAAGAAGTACAGCGCTCGTAGGCCGAGTAAAGCAAAAGCGTTAGCGGCAAAGACTAGGAATGGTTCCTCAGTTACACCAAAAGTTGCCGGAATCGAATCAAGTGCAAACAACAAGTCTGTTGATGCAATTGCAATCATTACTAGAAACATTGGTGTTGCGATGCGCTTGCCATTGACACGGGTAAAGATTTTTGAGCCGTCATATTCATCAGTCATTGCAATGCGCTTTCTGATGATCTTTACAAGCTTATTGTCTTCAGGTGAAGGGTCCTCATCCCAGTGCTTGAATAGACCCACACCGGTCCAGATTAAGATTGCACCGAAAACTACGAAAGTGAAACTAAATGCTGCGAGTGCCGCTGCGCCAACTGCGATAAAGATTGCGCGTAAAACAAGTGCAAGAATTACACCGAACATCAGTACGCGTTGGTGGTAAATAGATGGCACCGCGAACTGTGCCAAGATAATGATAAAGACGAAGAGATTATCTACTGACAGTGATTTCTCGACTAAGTACGCTGCAAAGTATTCGGTTCCAAATTGTGAACCAGCGGTTTGCCAAACCCACACACCAAAGGCGATGGCAACACCTATATAGAAAATCGACCAAATAGCTGCCTCTTTGAACATAACTTCATGAGGTTTGCGACTTACAGTAAGTAGATCAACAACGATCAAAGCAAGAATTGCACCGACTACGAGTGCCCAAGTTAAAAGGGTTACATCCATGAATACACCTATTTTCGTTAAAGGGACCAGGTGCCAAGGTCTCCCTCAACCATCAACTATTCACTAGCCAGCTGGTCGCAGCTCCGGGATATATCTATCCGTATTGACGAAGATGCCGAACGAGGTACTCCCCTTAACGTAGGTGAATAGTAGGTTGATGGAATTGAGCATGCAAATTAAAACGCACAAATACTAGTTTTATCTTGTATTAAGCCTGTGAATAGGACAGAGTTTGGCGAATGCAAACAGGTAGAAGCGTTGTTTATGCGCGAAATGGTGGGGCGGCTGCAAGTCAGCCATTGGCGGTTAGTGCAGCAATTTCAATCCTGAACCAAGGTGGCTCATTTATTGATGCTGCGATCTCGCTTAGTGCAGTGATCTGTGTAGTTGAACCAGGTGCTTCTCATTTAGGAGGCGATGCCTTTCTGGTCACTCACCACGCAGCAAGCAAAACTAACTTGGCATTTAATGGCAGCGGCGAAGGTTCTCATGCGGCAACGCCTGAAAACTACAAAGATGGAATTCCTATGCATGGATACAAATCTGGAACTGTTCCCGGTTTAGTATCAACTTGGTTTGAAGCCCATAAACGTTATGGAAAGTTGCCCATGGCGACTTTGCTGGAACAAGCCATTGGTTATGCCGAAAATGGTTTCCCTGCAAACACTGGATTTGTTCGCCGAATTGCAGGACATTTGAAGTTGACACCTGAAACACAACTGTTTAAAGATATGGGTGTCGATGTAAATATGATTGTTGGCGACCTAGTTGTTCAAAAAGATTTAGCACGATCACTTCGAGAAATTGCACAAGGTGGTCGCGCAGCATTTTATGAAGGTCGAATTGCTCAGCAACTGATCAAGGGGTCTGATGGTTGGTTTGATGAAAAAGATCTCAAAGCTCACACGACTCGCGTGCTTGACCCTCTCGCTGTTAAGTACCGTGACATTACCGTTTATGGACAGCCTCCCCCAACGCAAGGAATGATCTTGATGGAGGAGCTCTTGCTCAATGAGCGCTTTGATGTTGCGACAATGTCAGAGGCGGACCGAATCCATGTTGGAGTCGAGTCCAAAAAGATTGGTTTTGCAGATCGAAACGCGATTCTGGGTGATCCCGAATTCATCGCGGTCAATACTGAAAAGATACTTTCTAAGTCGCACATTGATCAACGCGCTGCACAAATATCAATGGATTCTGCTGGAAAAGATGTTGCGCCTGTCAGTGAGGGAAGTGATACCACCTACTTTTTGGTGGCAGATTCCGAAGGCAATGCTGTTTCCTGGATTCAATCGGTATTTCATGGCTTTGGAAGTTCTTGGGTAATCCCAGAAACAGGAATTATTCTGAACAATCGACTAACGGGATTTTTGCTGGATCCGCAATCACCTAATGTTATTGCTCCAGGTAAGCGACCCGCACATACATTGAATGCATTCACCGCCGTGCACCCAGATGGTTCTTTGTATCTTGTAGGTGGAACACCAGGTGCGAACATTCAAGTTCAATCAAATCTGCAATTGATTACAAACATGGTTGATCTAAAAATGAATGTGCAAGAAGCAACTGAAGCTCCGCGCTGGCAACATCTGAATGCTTCTGGGCAAAGTTCTGAGGAAGAAAAAGGACTTGGTGTTCTTGAAATTGAAAACCGAGTTTCAGATGAAGTCTTTGAACAATTGCGGGCAAAGGGGCATGAAGTTAAAGCGCTGTCTGCATGGGGACATGGATCTTCAGTTCAAATGATGGAGGTTCTAGCTAACGGAACCTTTGCGTTTGGATCAGACCCTCGTTGCGAAGGTCACGCTTCCGGAATTTAGAGTGAAGCGAAGGCTTCATCAAGAACGCTTAAAGCATCCTTTAGAAGCTCATCTGTAATAACAATTGGTGGCAAGAAGCGAACAACGTTTGAGTATGTTCCAGCTGTAAGGATAAGAACACCCTTGCTCTGGCAGTACTTAACAACTGCGTTCATCGCAGCAGTGTTAGGTGTCTTTGTGCCTGGCTCTACAAGTTCAATCGCTTGCATTGCACCGCGACCGCGAACTTCACCAATCACAGGGTATTTAGCCTGCAATCCACGGAGTGCATCACCGAGAATCTGACCAATGTGGTTTGCGCGTGCTACAAGGTTTTCTTCTTCCATGGTTTCGATTGCGCCAAGGGCTGCAGCGCAAGCAACTGGATTTCCACCGTAGGTTCCGCCAAGACCTGAAACGTGAACTGAATCCATGATCTCTGCCCGACCTGTTACACCAGCTAGTGGCAATCCACCTGCGATTCCCTTAGCTGTAACGATCATGTCTGGCACAACACCTTCGTGTTCCACGGCAAACATGTTGCCTGTACGAGCAAAACCTGTTTGTACTTCATCTGCAATGAAAATGATTCCGTTATCAGTTGAATACTTAGATAGCGCTGGCAAGAAACCCTTTGGTGGAACGATAAATCCACCTTCGCCCTGAATGGGTTCGATAATGATCGCGGCAACGTTGTGCGCGCCGATTTCTTTATCAATCTTGTGAGTGACCATGTCAATTGCATCTTGCGTGATTGTTGCTTGATCGCCAACCCAGTGGAATGCGTATGGCATTGGCACGCGATAAATTTCGGGAGCAAATGGACCAAAGCCCTCTTTGTAAGGCATGTTCTTTGCAGTCATTGCCATAGTTAGATTGGTACGTCCATGATAGCTATGTTCAAAAACAACAATCGCTTGGCGCTTTGTGTAGTGGCGTGCAATCTTGATTGCGTTTTCAACCGCTTCGGCACCTGAGTTAACCAGTAATGACTTCTTCTTAAATGTTCCAGGAGTCATTGCATTTAACTTTTCGCAGACTTCGATGTAGCCCAAGTAAGGAGCAACCGTGAAGCAGGTATGTGTAAATGCCTGAACCTGATCAATCACGCGATCAACAACTCGTTGTGCCGAATTACCAACACCAGTAACACCAATACCTGAACCAAGATCAATGATCTGATTGCCATCGATGTCCAAAAGAATTGCATCACTTGCGCGTTCAATTACCGCAGGAAAGGCAAGGCCTAGTCCCCCAGATGTCGCCTCACTGCGGCGCTGTAGCGCCTCGAGAGATTTTGGTCCCGGAATAG
>JBILNA010000038.1:0-7221 GCA_044375255.1 Candidatus Planktophila sp. | reverse complement strand
CTACACCTTGTATGCGATCGGTGTACCTGCGTGGATTCCGATCACTTTGTGGAGCGTTGCAGCTTTCCAAGAGTACGCACGTACAAAGTTGATCTCATTAGGAGTCAGCGACATAGGTGTTGTAACACCGGCAGAGCGTCCAATGCGGGCAAGTTACATATTCATCATTTTGGTAATGGGATTACTGAATATTCCTGGCCTAACAATTGTTTCAGCGGTCTTCCTTGCAATTCAGTGCTACAGCTTTATCAGTGTCGTGCGTTTTTCTCGTAGCCAATTGCTTCCGTAACTAAATCACCGCTGATTCCGACAAGTGGCAACCCGCCTCCTGGGTGAGCAGAGCCACCAACTAGATACAAACCCTTAATTGGCGAACGGTTCTTAGCGCGCATAAATGCGGCGCGGGCACCGTTGCTTGAAGTTCCATAGATCGCACCACCAGGAGCAAGGACTGCAGCCTCTAAATCAGCCGGAGTTCTAACCGTTAAAGATTCCAAACGGTCGCGGACTGAAATTCCGCGTGCTTCGATTTGATCGATAATTGTGTTGGCATACTTTCGAGCAAACTCTTTATCGCTCCAATCAAACTGTCCATGAGTTGGAGCATTAACCAAAACAAACCAGCCTTCAAGGGTTTCATCTTTGCTCATGAGGGGATCTTGGGGAGCACAGATATAGATCGTTGGCTTTTCAACAGGCTTGCCATCGGTAAAGATCGCATCAAATTCAGCATCATAATTTTCCGGAAACAAAATTGTGTGGTGGTTAAGTACCTGTTCCGGGTCTTTACGCATCCCTAGCAACAAAGAAAAACCAGCCACAGACACATCAGCCTGTGCGATGTTTTTTCGGGCTTTCTTCAAGGCTTGCTTATGACCTGAAATCAACTTGTTATAGACAAGTGATGCGTCAGCATTTGCAACTACTGCATCTGCCTGTACAAAAGTTCCATCTGCCAGGACAACCCCGGTTACCTTCTTACCTTCTGTAGCAATGGATGCAACAGGGGTGCTCAAATGAAACTTGACCCCAACATCTAATGCTCGCTGATAAACAGTTGCCGCAAGTTGACCCAATCCGCCTTTTACATGCCAAGCGCCAAAGCTTTCTTCAACAAAGGCGATAGTGGATAAAACTGCTGGTGCCTTGCGCGGATCTGATCCACTGTAGGTGGCATAGCGATCCATGATGTAACGCAAGCGTTGATCCTTAACAATCTCATCTGCGTGCGTGCGCAAAGTTTTCCAAGGCGCAATAATCTTCATGTCTCGCAAAAAAGTTAAGCGTTTCATCAGCGAGATAGGGGACTTCAATTCGGATTCAATAAAAGGTCCACGACTAACATCCCACATGCCTTCAGCACGTTTCATGATGCGATCCCACTGCCCAGCACTTTGGGCACCAAAAGATTGGGTAATCGAATCCAAAGTTTCTTTTCTAGAAAGATTGGCGAACTTCACATTGCTACCATCGGCAAAGCGGTAATCAAAGGATGGATTGACCGATTCGATGGGACAGACCAAGCCCATAGGCTTGCCGGTTCGTTGAAAGAAATCTTTGTAGACGGCGGGCAAAGTCAATAAAGAAGGGCCAGTATCAAAGGCAACTTTTCCAATCCATTCTGTACGACATTTTCCACCTACTTGATCAGAAGCTTCATAAAGTTCTACTTGATGACCTCCGCGTGAAAGACGCGCAGCAGCGGTCATGCCACCCATACCTGCACCAATCACCACGATCTTCATACTGTGCGACCTTTCCATTTTACGGTTTTGCGCACTAAGTATGAATAAACAATCAGGTAAATCAGTGCAGCGATTGATATTGGATGCAACACACTATCTAGAACACTGCCACGACTTTTATGGGCGCTCAGAACCCGCGTTCCAACCATGGCTGCAAAGCCAAGCCAGCCGTATGGATTTCCTGCAAGCCCCACAATCAGAGTTCCAATACTTGTCGCAAACAAAAATGTCGCCACAAAAACTGCGCCAACTATCGATCCAAAAGCTTTGTTCAGAGATTTTCCATATCCAGCCTTTATCTCTTTCCAGGACGCATACATTCGGGTTTCGGCAATATCAGAACCGTTGATGACAGTTCCAGCTGATCCGCTACTAATTAATTCGCGTGCCAAGAAAACATCATCGATCACAGAGTGCTTAACCGATTGATAACCACCGATTGAATCAAGTGCTGATCGACGCACAGCAAAGAATTGTCCATTAGCAACAGCCATCGATGCACGTCCGGAACTTTCTGCGTATCTCAATGGCACTGTTGTAAGCCATGACCACTGAAGCAAAGGTTGAATCAAGCGTTCGGCGAATGTTTGCGCAATCTGGCGTGGATACGGTGAGACAAAATCTAATCGCGCACCGTGCAGAACTGTGACCGCCTTGTGGATTGCATCATTGGTTAAGCGCACATCGGCATCAATTGAAACTAGGACATCTTCACTGCTTGCTTCATACAACTGCTGCAAAGCCCAAGTCTTTCCTATCCAGCCATCAGCAAGCGGTGCACCCTTAATTACCGTGAAGCGTGAATCTGAAGCAGTGAGCTTCTGCAGAAGTTCATAGGTTGAATCCTCTGAGTTGTCATCAAGCAAGTAATAGTTAAAAAGGCCATCCTGAGCCGAAAGAGTTGTAACTATTCCTTCGACATTTTCTGCCTCATTGCGCATCGGAACCACAACACCGACAGAGTCCAACAATTGTGAAGTAGCTCTAGGCGTGCGAATCTGGACAAAGTTAACCGCTGCAATTATCAGCAGAATTAGCGGAATTAAAAAGAAAAGAATCATCAAAAGGCTAAGGTCTTCCGACCCATCGATTAAAGAAGTAAGGAGCTAGCAGAACTCCAAGGACGGCACCTGAAAAGAGTGCAATTCCGGGACGGTCAAAGAAGAACAAGTTTCCAACAACACCTGAAAACCATGTCCAGAAGAGAAGAACATCTGCAGCGATCAACGATCCGCCAACCTTGCGACGATCACGCGGTGTAGTAAAGTGCAAAATAGTTATGAGCGTCATTCCTGACAATAACCAACCAAAGGTGTTGGACAATGGAATTTCAGGTTGAAATGGAACATGTGCGCCTGAGACAACCCACGTCCAACGTCCGGCAGAGACCATTAGGGGATCTAAGAATAAATCCCACGCCATCATCAACAATCCGCCATACAAAAATACCCATGACTTACCAATGCGTCGTGCAGCAACTAAACAAGGGTGGGCGATCATTACCCAAGCAAAAGGCACAACTAATGGCACATCAAAAATCTTTGGGCCTAATGTCGATGAATACGAGTATTCACCAAAAGGCCAACTAGTTGAAACACCTAACTGTTCGATGAAGTATCCAAAGGGAAGCGTGATCGCAAGCAAACTCCAGCCATAGCGGGCACCGTAAGCCGCAATTCCATGAAGAAACATTGCAAAGGCGGCGGTTAAAACAGATGTGATTGTGATGAATTGCAAAACATCACCATCTACTAACGGATAAGCAATCTGCATCAAAATTGTTACGCCAAGCGCAACACCCATTACTTTGATGAGCAGGGGAGATGCGCCACCTCTAGCCCGACGACGGGGTGTGTAATGGCGGATGGACATAGGTATAAGTCTGCCTTATTCCATTTATTTAAGACAGTTACTGCAACGTTCCGCGTACTTCACGCACAGCAAAGCGCGCGAAAAGCTCTTCTGAATACCAGTTATAGGCCGATGTATCTGCAATCGCCTTT
This sequence comes from Candidatus Planktophila sp., assembly GCA_044375255.1. Taxonomy (GTDB): domain Bacteria; phylum Actinomycetota; class Actinomycetes; order Nanopelagicales; family Nanopelagicaceae; genus Planktophila. The sequence goes on along the minus strand of JBILNA010000038.1, from coordinate 3,473 downwards.
TGATGCGCAACCCCTTTGTATGCAAAGTCGCGAATCGCAGCGGCTGATTCCCACAATGAAAAAGTTCCCTGTAGCCCAATAGGAGCTTCACCAATTCCAATAGCTGCAACCAAGCCGGGTGCTGCTTTTAACGAAACGGTAACGGGTGGGACTGAATTCCAAAATCTAAAGTTTTGACTCCACTTAATCCGCGCACGTGTGATCGCAGCAACCTGTCCATCCCAATCCTTAACCGCCCCAACAAAAGGTTCTTTGCCGGCCCATTTACCGTGGGATGAAATTGGATCTAGTACTGCCCGAAATTCAGTCACTGAATTCTTACGCCAACGCTTAACTACGGTTGAAGAATCAAACTTTTCAATATCCTCAACCACTGCCACCAAACCCCATTGCAACGCATGGGCATCACCAGGAGTAAAAGTTTCACCTTTGCCAGTTCCTAAAGATTTATGAAAAGAAACATTTTTATCCCGAAGTAAAGAGAAACGATCAAAGCCCATAGCAGCAATCGCAAAAGGAAGCTTTGTGGGTTTGATCTTCCAGAAGTAAGCAACGATCAATTGTCACCAACGATCATTGGTTGGGCACCAGTACAGGCAATTAATTCAGCAAATGTTGTTGGGTACACCGCATGAGGATGACCTGCAGCAGCCCAAACGACCTCGTAATCATTGAGCGCTTGATCAATCAGAATTGTTGCGGCTGATAACCACCCAATAGGTGCTACACCACCAATAGAAAACCCAGACTTTTCCTTTACATAATCAGCATCGACTCGACCAAGCTTTTCGATGCCTAGGTTATTCGCAACTAAATCGGTATCGACTCTGTGGCGACCACTTGTTATGACAAGCAAGGGAGAATCATCTGGAAGTTTAAAGATAAGTGAGGATGCAATCTGTCCGACTTCAATGCCTAGGGCAGAAGCAGCTTCTTGGGCGGTGCGGGCGCTATCTGAAAGAACGTGAACTTCTCCAGTTAAACCGTGTTCGGCAAGGGCGGCAATGACTCGCTTGACCGCAGCTTTTTCCTTTATGCCTTCCACCTTCGTAGATTATCGAACTATTCAAGTACTCTCATCACAGGATGAATACTGATTTGTATGCGATGGGTATGCGTGCCCGCAACGCGATCTATAGCTGTTTCTTTCTTTTAGGCTTTTTGGGCCTTGCTTGGATTCCACGTATTCCAGAGATCAAAGATTCACTCAATCTAAGTGATGGCCAATTTGGACTGGTTTTATTGGCAAGCACCGTTGGTTCTATTCCTGGCGCGCAAATTGCCGGGCGAGCAGTGCATTCCTATTCATCAAAGTTGGTTGTTCGAATATCTGGTTTCTTATTACCAGTTGGCGTGTTTGTGATTGGCATGGCTGACACTGTTCAAATCTTGTTGTTGGGTCTGTTTATTACAGGATTCAATGTTGCCTTTATGGACATTGCAATTAATGGCCAAGCTGTTGAAATCGAAAAGCACACCAAGGGGCGCTGGATGTCTAGCTTCCATGGATTCTGGAGCATTGGTGCTTTTGCTGCAACCTTAGTTGGTGGATTAATTGCTAACTTTGTGTCGCCTCGTGACAACCTGATTGGCATTGCAGTAATTGGCTTACTGACATTTCAGTTTGTTGCTAACTTCATGCTTCCTGCCGAACATGATGGTCACCTCGGCGAACCCGGACAAGATGATGCTGGAAAAGTAAAACTCATTGGCAAAGAGTCATTAATTTTGTGGGCACTTGGAATTGGCTTGATGTGTTCTTTGATTCCAGAAGGCGGTGCTTACGAATGGAGCGGAATCCTTTTGCAAGACCACATGGGAATCGGTAAAGGTTTAAATGCTGCAGCTGCAACAACATTTTCTTTAGCGATGATCGCAAGTCGATTGTTGGGAGATCGCGCATTTGAAAAGTGGGGTCATGTGAACACCGTCAAATACGGTGGTTATTTTGGTGGCGGCTTGTGGGGTCTTGGATTGTTGGTAGGAATGAATATTTCAGATTCATATCCGACTGCAGGTTTGATCATTGTCTGTTTAGGTTTTGGTGCCGCGGGTTTTGGAATGGGTCCATTCTTTCCAGCATTTAATTTAGCTGCAGCATCTATTCCAGGAATCGCGCCATCGGTCGGATTAGCTCGAGTTGGATTGATTGCAATTGCTGCTTACTTTGGCGGCCCAACATTGATCGGTTTGCTTGCCGAATTAACCTCTTTGCCCGTTGCCTTTGCATTTCCTGTCGTGCTGTACATGATTGTTGGATTGCAATCTAGATACATCAAGGTTCGTGAGATTAAGCAATAACCCACGTCTGCAGCAAGGTAAATACTGCAATGGAATAAAGCAGGATCGCAAAACCCTTTTTCATCAGCGCAGGGTTTAACTGACCGCTCTTAATCGATGCCAAGCGGGCAACAATTACCGCAGCAACTGCCATTACTAACGGAATCTTCCAGTCAACATCATCCCAGCTTCGATTGTGCCCGAAAAAAGCGGTTATCGAATTAATGGCAATGATTGCAAGCGATGTACCTGCAGCTTTTCCTTGTGGAACTTTGAAGAAGAGAACAAGGATAGGGATTGCAAGGAAACCACCACCGATACCAAACAATCCTGTAAGCATTCCAATGACCAATGAGATCAGGATTAACCACACCAGTGGAACCCTTTTTTCTGTTCCGGCTATTGGTTTAATGAGCATAGAACTTCCGGCAACAATTAGCACTAGAGCCAAGCCTGTTGTCAGCACCGAATTGCTCAAGCGATAGGCCAAGATGGAAAAAAGAATATTTGTCGTTAAGCCAAGTGCCCAAATAATTAAGGCCTCTCTAAAGAGAACCTCTTTACTTTTTATCTTAGGTAAAAGTCCAGATATTGCTGCGGACAGGACTACTGCTAATGCTGCAGTAGTTGCAGTCTGTGGTGTGAAGTCAAAGACATACAGAAGGATTGGCACGGAGAGCATCGCTCCACCTGCACCAATGAATCCCAGAACTGCGCCGATGAAACCACCTGCAATTAATCCAGCGATGATTTCCATTGGCTAATCATGGTACAAAAAAGCCCGCCGGCAATAAACCGACGGGCTAATTTGTTTTTTAATTACAGGCTAAAGAAGGCTCCTGTTACTGATGGACCGAACTCTGTACCAGTTGCTACTAGTGCGAAAATGATCAGTGCAGCACCTGCAAGTGAGAGGTTCTTGAAGAACCCGATTGACTCATTTTGCTTAGCTGTTGCATCTGTTTCCTTCCAGAATGCGTGCATCAAGAATGATGTTGTGATAAGAAATAGCGCGATAAGTAGTGCGCCTAGATCTGCGTACACGCCGAATGCGATGTAGAGACCGCCGACGAGGATCATCAGACCTGATAGGACCACGCTGAACTTTGCTGCTGGAACCTTCTTGTACTGGGCGTAGCCAGTCATTGCCTCAAGCTTGGTGAGGTGTGAAACGCCAGATGAGATGAAGAGCA
>JBILNA010000037.1:0-7329 GCA_044375255.1 Candidatus Planktophila sp. | reverse complement strand
CGGTTCAACGGGTCTATTCCTGGACCGTTTGAGGCTTGGCTTGCACTTCGTGGTCTCCGTACTTTTCCTGTTCGTTTTAGAGCTGCTGAAACTAATGCAAAGATGTTGGTTACGCGATTGCAAAGCCATGCAAGGATCACCAAAGTTCGCTACCCAGGTTTTGGTGCGGTTATCTCATTTGAAATTGATGGAAGCGCAGAGCAGGCGGAAAAGGTATGTGAGTCTTCACAATTGATTACACATGCAACAAGTCTGGGCGGAATCGAATCCTTGTGGGAGCGTCGACGCCGCTGGGCTTTAGAAAGCCCATCTGTTCCAGAGCAGTTGATTAGATTGTCAGTTGGCTGTGAGCATGTTGAGGATATTTGGCAGGATATAGAGCAGGCACTGGCAAGCCTGTAGAGATTTTCTAGACAATTGCGAGTATTTTTATCCTATGTTTAAAGCCCTTCGCCGCACCTTCGCAGCTTTGACTGTGACGATTCTTGCCTTTCGAGCGGTTGCCTCATTTTTGTCATGGGTAGAACATCAGGAGGAATCTGTTGCTGATACCTGGGTCGATGAAGATGAGTTTGAAGATGCCTGAGGTTCAATACATTCCTGGTAGCTGCAATATTGGCAAGGGTGAAGTTCGCAGAAGGCAATTAGTCGCACTTGTTGGTTTATTTTTCTCAATTTCAACATTACTTGCATTTATCACAGTGGATACTCCTACCGAAATGCGTTTAGGAATTTTCTTTCCATTAATGGTTGCTTCAGTTGGTTTTGTGCAGTCCCGCTCAAAGTTTTGTTTAGCCTATGGTTTTGCTGGAACTTTCAATGTGGGCAAGATGGGCGATATCAAGCGAGTAGCGAGCAAAGAGGATAGAGCTGCTGATCGCAAGACCGCTCTAGTAATCCTTGGAAAATCTTTTCTTCTAGCAGCTATAGCAACAGCGGTGGTGTTAGTACTACCCTTTTAGTATGAAGATACAAATTCATACACGCAATGCAGATTTAGCAGAAGATTTCAAAGACATCGCAACAGAAAAACTGAGCAGCATGGAGCGATTTAGTGTTGTTATTGATCGCGTCGAAGTTGAAGTTTTGCATGAAGCAAACCCTCATCAGGGAAAGCACAATCACAAAGTAGTTTTAACGACACATGGTTCGGGACCGTTGATTAGGGCAGAAGCAGCAGAGTTCAACGACCTGGCAGCATTTGACACAGCGATTAAAGCTTTTGCGCTCCAGATCCGAAAAATTCATGAGAAATCAAAGGATTACGACCGCCAAACTTTACGAAAGATGAAAACAGAGATCTAAACGATCTCGCTTCCATCTTTACGAGTTGCAGTAAGGCTAGCCACAGCTGTTACGGTTAGCGCTGCAACGATTACAAATAGACTGACTTCAATTGGTACATGTGGAAGCTTTAATCCTGCGATCTCATGGATACCAACGCCGTGGAAAGCCTCAATGAACATCTTGAAGCCGATAAAAGCCAAGATGAAGGAAAGCCCCTTGGACAAGTAGACCAATCGCTGCAATAACCCTTGTAACAAGAAGTAAAGCTGACGTAATCCCATCAATGCAAATATGTTTGCGCAAACAACGATGTATGGATCGCGAGTAATTCCAAAGATAGCCGGGATGGAATCCAGAGCAAATACAAGGTCGGTAAAGCCTAAAGAAACTAGGGCGATAAAGAAGGTTGTCGCACCCTTGGATCGCAAGAAAGTGATGAATCGATCCTCTTTCCATTCCTCTTCAGCATCATCTTCGACAAGAAGCCGATATGCGGTGAAGATAAGGAAAGCGCCGAAGACAAAGAATGCGCCTGAGAACTTTTCAATGATTGCGCTACCCGCCGCAATAAAGCCACCGCGCAACAACAAGGCAATGATGATTCCGAGCAATAGAACTAATTGTTGTTTTGTCTTTTCAACTTGCAAGCGACTTAAAATGATCACAAACACGAAGATGTTATCTACTGACAGTGCATATTCGGTTAACCAGCCAGCGAAGAACTCTTTTTGTGCATTGGGATCTGTTGTCCAATTTGGCATTAGGATTCCAAAAGCAATAGCTGCAGACACATAGATAAATGTCCAGATTCCGGCCTCAGTCATTGTTGTCTCTTTGTTACGACGCACGATCGCAAGAGTTAAGTCAAAGACAATTACAAGAGAGAGAATTCCAAGGGTCAGTAGCCATGTTGTAGTTGATTCCATGGCGGTATTCTGCCAGTTAGTGATGCACCCAGATGGTTGAAATGGGGGGAATCGTGACTTTTCCATCGCGACTATCAACTATTCCCGTGCTCACAATGAGCAACTTTCCAGTGATTTCTACCTCAGCAGCAGAATCAGACAGATTCATATAGATAGAGACATTCCCACGACGAAACGCTAATAATGAATCGCTCTTTGATCCATGTTCAGGTGATTGGAGCCAAGTGATTGAACCTTGATCTGTCAGCTGTTCGGAACGCAGCTTCAAAGCGCTGCGATAAAGATTTAAGGTGCTCTTTGGGTCCACGCTTTGTTTTTCAATTGTAAGAGCTTTCCACTTATCAGCCAGGGGCAACCAAGGCTCACCAGTTGAAAAACCAAATGGAGCTGTTTCACCGCTCCAAGGAAGAGGCACGCGTGCACCATCTCGTCCTTTTTGCGCACCCTTTGTTCTGAAATAAATTGGATCCTGCCTTGAACTATCAGGAATTTCACCATCAGGTAAGCCAAGTTCTTGACCAGCAAATACATAACAGGAGCCAGGTAATGCCAAGACAAATAGAGCAAGTGCACGTGCTTGAGCTTCTCCGATGCGTGAAGCGACACGAGGAGAATCATGATTGCTCAGAGCCCAAGTAGGAAGAGCGCTTACAGAATCCATCAATTCAAGTGCCGCACTCATAACCATGTATAAATGTTGCGCCTGAAAAGGTGCATCTAAAAGATCAAAGTTGAAAACCTGGTGTAGTTCATCACTTCTAACATATCGCGTGGCATTTATCGGGGGATGAACCCACGCTTCGGCGACAGCCATAACTTCACGATCTTTGTATGAATCAAAAATTTTTCGCCATTGACGGTAAATTTCATGCACACCTTGGCGATCAAAGTAAGGAACAGTGGGAAGCAGCGCATAACGCTTTTCATGATCCATTGGCATATCTAGACGCAATGCATCGCTAATTCCCTGAGGATCTGGATGATTTACAAGTAAATCTTCTTTTACTAAGCCGTGGGCAACATCGATACGGAAACCATCGACTCCAAGGTCTAACCAAAAACGCAATGTGACTTCGTAATCACTGGCAACCTCTGGGTTCTCCCAGTTGAGATCAGGTTGTGATGAATCAAAGAGATGCAGGTAATACTGCCCATCCTCTACCTGTGTCCATGATGGACCACCAAAAAGTGAGATCCAGTTATTTGGTGGAGTTCCATCATCATTAGCATCGTAGAAATGAAAGCGAGATCGCTCAGGCGAACCTCGACCGGCCTTAAGTGCTTGTTGAAACCAAATGTGTTGATCAGAAAAATGATTAGGAACAACATCAACAATTACTTTCAAGCCTAAAGAGTGCGCGACTTGAATTAGTTTTTTAGCATCATCTAAGTTTCCAAAGCGTGGATCAACATCCCGCGGATCGGCAACGTCATACCCGCCATCCTTGTTTGGGGATGTATAAAAGGGACTGAGCCAAATTGCATCAACGCCAAGCTCTTGAACATATGTCAGCTTGGAGATGATTCCAGGCAAATCGCCTTCTCCATCCCCGTTACTGTCGAAAAAGGATCGTGGATAGATCTGATAGATGGTCGCGTGCTTCCACCACGGCGAGGATTTCATGGTGAAAGGCTACGGATTGAGCATTATCTAGACAATGTAAAAAGGATGTAACTGACCCTAGTATGTTTCTCTTTTATAACTTTTAGTCATGCGGTTACACTTTAAGCATGGAAATCCTTTATTCGGTCTTACTTTTCTTGATCTTGGTCGGAATCCTTTATTGCATTCGTTCCTTGCGAGCCCTACACGGAAAAGTGTCAAAAAAGACTGAACAGATTTCAAGAGAGATTCATAAGGCGGCAGTTGAAGCTAAAAAGAATTCAATGATTGCATATAGACAGACCGAAGCTTTTATTCAGTTAAGCAATCTGCTTCAGTTCAAGTCGCCAATTCCATCTACTCGCAGCTGGGCCGCATCCCCAGATCTTTTGCTCTTGATTTCCGAAACTGTTAAGAAAAATAGGCCATCACTAGTTGTAGAACTTGGATCAGGAGTCTCCACCTTGGTCTGTGCAAAGTCTGGTGCGCGAAAAGTAATCAGTATCGACAACTCCGATGAATACGCTGCTAAGACTGGCGATCTTCTGAAAGAACACAAGGTTAGAGGAGTAGAGATTCGAATTGCTCCCTTGCGCCCATATGCAAACGGTTCAGAATGGTATGACGTTTCAGCTTTGAAGGAGTTGAAGAAGATTGATTTACTTATTGTGGATGGCCCACCAGGATCGAAAAATCCAGAGGCCAGATATCCTGCGCTGAAAGAATTTAAGGATAAGTTATCGGCAAAAGCGATTGTCATTATTGATGATGTGAACCGTGATGGAGAGCGCAAGTTAGCTGAAGATTTTGCAAAAGCATTACCAAATCACAGATTAACTATTCTGGATCATGAAAAGGGTACAGCGGTTATTTCACCTCGCTAAGTAGATGCCAATTACCCCTGAAGAGGCTTTCCAAGAGGCCGCCTCGAAAATTCTGGATACATCAACCTTTGTTCGTGCCGTTTTGTCAGGTAGGCGCAGAAACATGAGCGTTGAGTTTGAACGAATCGATATTAGGCCCGTTGAAATAAAGGGTGTCCTTAATCTTCAATTGATGCAAAATGATGGACGGGCAACAACTACCAAGAACCTTTTGCCTTCAGCTTTAGAGATTAATCAGCTGCTCATTAGTGGATATGCAAACATCATGGTGGAGAGCACCTACGCGGCATATTCCATAAGAGTGACCAAGAGCGGAGACGCACAAGTTCACACCGAGAAGCGTGCTTTAGAACAAAACCTTTCTCATGACAAGAAAAAGGATCGATTGCTAGATTCCAATGATCCCTTCTTGCGAGAAGTTGGTATCGCTGATGCAAAGGGAGTTGTTAAGCCTTCGCGTCAAGATAAGTACAAGCAGGTAGAAGAGTTCTTGCGGTTGTTATCGCCCGCACTCAATGCGGCAATAGAGGCAGGGCAGATCCATAAGCCAACACCAGCTAACCCATTACGCATCACCGACCTTGGTTGCGGTCATGCATACCTAACTTTTGCTGCACATCAATTCTTAATGAAGTCGGGGATTCCTGTTGTTGTAACAGGAATTGATGTTCGGCCTGAATCACGAGATCGCAATAATTTAATAGCCGAAAAACTTGGCATAGCAAAGACTATTTCATTTAAAGCTGAAGAGATTTCAAAGACAACTGCAGAAACTGCAGATATTGCCATCGCCTTACATGCATGCGATACAGCCACCGATGATGCAATTGCATGGGCGGTAAATGGTGGATCAAAACTTTTGTTGATTGCACCTTGTTGTCATCATGATATTCAAAAGCAGATTGATGCTGCACCAGAACCTTGGGGAGCGCTGACAAAGTTTGGATTAATCAAGGAACGTTTGGGTGATCTACTCACTGATTCATTTAGAGCGCAGCTTCTTAGACTTGTTGGATATCGAGTTGAAGTCATTGAATTCATTGGGGGAGAACACACGCCTCGTAATTTGATGATCCGCGCAGTAAAGACTGATGCAAAGCCTGAAAAGTTAGATGTTGATAGATACCTTGAAATCACCGCTCAGTGGGGTGTGAAGCCTGCCCTAGAGAAGAAACTTTCCACTCTTAACATCCGTTAGACTTAAGGCATGTCTAAAGTCCTCGCATCATTACCAGTTGGTGAAAAGGTTGGCATCGCTTTTTCCGGCGGTCTCGATACATCAGTGGCAGTTGCTTGGATGCGCGATAAAGGTGCAGTTCCTTGCACTTACACCGCAGATCTTGGCCAGTATGACGAGCCAGACATTGATTCAGTTCCAGGTCGCGCAAAGGAATACGGCGCAGAGATTTCACGTTTAGTAGATTGCAAAAATGCGTTAGTCGAAGAAGGTCTTGCAGCTATCGCTTGCGGCGCTTTCCATATTCGTTCTGGTGGAAAGCAATATTTCAATACAACACCACTTGGTCGCGCAGTAACCGGAACCATGTTGGTTCGCGCAATGCACCAGGATTCAGTTGAAATCTGGGGCGATGGTTCAACATATAAAGGTAATGACATTGAACGTTTCTACCGTTACGGACTACTAGCAAATCCAAACTTACGAATCTATAAGCCTTGGCTTGATCAAGATTTTGTAACTGAACTTGGTGGACGCAAGGAAATGTCTGAGTGGTTAGTTGCACATGGTCTTCCATACCGGGATAGCACTGAAAAGGCATATTCCACCGATGCAAATATCCTGGGCGCTACCCACGAAGCAAAGAGCCTTGAGAACCTAGATACATCTGTAGAGCTCGTTCAACCAATCATGGGCGTTCGATTCTGGGATCCAGCGGTAAATATTGATACCGAAGACGTGAAAATCACATTTAACCAAGGTCGCCCCACATCAATAAATGGCAAGTCATTTGATGACATCGTTGAATTGATGAAGGAAGCCAATGCAGTTGGTGGTCGCCATGGTTTAGGAATGGCCGATCAAATCGAAAATAGAATCATTGAGGCTAAGAGCCGTGGAGTTTATGAAGCTCCAGGAATGGCGCTGCTCTTTATTGCATATGAGCGTTTGATCAGTGCAATCCACAATGAAGACACAATTGCTAATTACCATGCAGAGGGTCGCCGTCTAGGACGCCTTTTGTATGAAGGTCGTTGGTTTGACCCTCAAGCATTAATGCTGCGCGAATCACTGATGCGTTGGGTTGCATCTGCAGTTACTGGAGAAGTAACTATTCGCATGCGTCGTGGAGATGATTACTCGATCATCAATACAACTGGCCCAGGACTTAGTTACCACCCTGAAAAGCTTTCAATGGAGCGCACAGAAAATGCTGCCTTTGGCCCAGTAGATCGCATTGGTCAACTAACAATGCGCAACCTTGATATTGCCGATACCCGTGCCAAGTTAGAGCTTTACCGCTCACAAGGCCAGATCGGTGATGGCGAATTTAAACTAATCGGCGAAATCGAATAACAAGGAGAACCATGCCAAAGAAAACCCTATTGAAAGTATTTGCGGTTCTTGCCGTATTAGCAATTGCTTTTGCATCATTTACAACACTCGGAGGAG
>JBILNA010000054.1:0-5249 GCA_044375255.1 Candidatus Planktophila sp. | reverse complement strand
GGAACACCTACTGCAGCTGCAGTATCTGGCTCTACTTCGACGCCACCCATGACGTAGTGACAGGTTGGGCCAACTTCCATTGGCTCTTTAGTGATGTCTACGCCGGCTAGTTCATAGAACTGGTGCCACATAGATGGCAGACGCTTTTTGATTACATCTGCAGGAATTCGCTTTGAAACATCGAGGAACACTCCGCCATGTTCAGTTCCACGACCTGCTTTAACTTCGCTGTTGATTGCACGTGCAACCTCATCGCGCGGAAGTAGCTCTGGCGGACGACGGTTGTTGTCTTGATCGGTGTACCAACGATCTGCTTCTGCTTCGTTGTCTGCGTACTTATCTTTGAAAACATCTGGAATGTACTTGAACATAAAGCGTTCGCCAAGGTTATTTGTAAGAACTCCACCTTCGCCGCGAACAGATTCAGTTACCAAGATTCCGCGAACAGATGGTGGCCACACCATTCCTGTTGGGTGGAACTGTAAGAACTCCATATCAACAAGGTTTGCACCAGCCTTTAATGCAAGTGCATGTCCGTCGCCAGTACCTTCCCATGAATTAGAAGTGATCTTGAAAGTTTTTCCAACTCCACCAGTTGCAATAACAACTGCAGGTGCTTCAAACAAAACTTCTTCGCCGCTTTCGCGCCAGTAACCGTATGCACCAGCTACCTTGCCACCCTCTTTAAGAATGTCTGTGATTGTTAGCTCTGCGAAAACTTTAATTCCGCTTTCCATATCGCCAGTTTCGCGACCATCTTTTTGTTGCAACGCAACAATCTTCTGCTGCATTGTGCGGATTAGTTCTAGACCTGTGCGGTCACCAACGTGTGCAAGACGTGGATACTCGTGTCCACCGAAGTTACGTTGTGAAATCTTTCCTTCTTTGGTGCGATCAAATAGTGCGCCCCAAGTTTCAAGTTCCCAAATACGATCTGGTGATTCCTTGGCATGTAGTTCTGCCATGCGATAGTGGTTAAGGAATTTTCCTCCACGCATTGTGTCGCGGAAGTGGACCATCCAAGAATCTTTGTCGTTGACGTTACCCATTGATGCTGCAGCGCCGCCTTCAGCCATAACGGTGTGGGCCTTACCAAATAGGGATTTACAGATGATCGCTACACGCAAACCTGCTTCGCGCGCTTCAACAGCTGCACGTAATCCAGCGCCACCGGCACCAATTACCAGGACATCGTATTTATGGCGTTCTAGTGTCATAGTCGATTTTCCTTTTAGAAGAAGTAGAGGTTAGTCCATGCGCCAGATGCAACTTGGCGAACATAGATATCGGCGAATGCAACAGCTGCAAGTGAGAACCACGCAAAACGTTGGTGTGAGTGGTTAAGCACTGAAACCCAAGACCACAACTTGTAGCGAACTGGGTGCTTTGAGAAATTCTTTAGGCGTCCACCGATTGTGTGGCGGCATGTGTGACATGACATGGAGTACAACCACAACATCGCAGCGCTAAGTGTTAGAACAAGTGAACCAACACTCATGTGGCCCCATTCTCCGGCAGCATTTCGGTAAGAAATTACTGCGTCATAAGTCAGGATGATGTTAAGAATCAAACCTGCGTAGAAGAAGTAGCGGTGTGAGTTTTGAATAATTAGTGGGAAACGAGTTTCACCTGTGTATGTCTTATGAGGTTCTGCAACTGCACATGCTGGTGGTGACATCCAGAATGAGCGATAGTAAGACTTGCGGTAGTAGTAACAGGTCATACGGAAACCAAGTGGGAAGATCAAAATAATTAGCGCTGGCGACAAAGCAAAGTTAAAGATCTGTGAACTTACTGGTGTGAAGTTGGCAATCGTTGCACCTGGGTCACAGCTGTCAGATAAACATGGTGAATAGAAAGGTGAGATTAAGTGGCTTTCTTTAACAAAGTAGTACTTGTTCTCGAATGCGCGGAAGGTTGCATAGATTACAAATGAGATCAGTACGCTAAAAGTTAAAAGCGGTTCTAACCACCACTTATCTGTGCGAAGCGTGCGCTCTTTGATCTTGGCGCGTGTTGGTGAAAAAACACCTGACATTGACGACTCCCCTAATAACTTGTTCAGAAGGAACTGCGAAACAACTGGGATAAGTGTCCTCTTATGGCCTAAAAGTGGCTAGGCGTAGTTGCGCTTAAAGGGTATGAACTCAGCCACAAAAGATAGGAATCCCTTGGCTAAGAAAAATGGCGGAGGGCGTGGGATTTGAACCCACGAAACTTTCGTTTGCCGGTTTTCAAGACCGGTGCACTCGGCCGCTATGCGAGCCCTCCGTGGGAGAGATTACCCGAATATGGCTCAGGCTGAAAATCGGGCCAAGGTTTAGGCGGGTAGATCCAAGAGTTGTTCGATGATCTTTGCGACGCCGTCGGCTGTACATGGTTCTGCGATTGCAGTGGCAAAAGTGGGAGCCGCTGGATGTCCATCGGACATTGCATAGGAACGTGCCGCCCATTGCAACATTGAAAAGTCGTTGGGGTTGTCTCCAAATGAAACGCAATCATCGGCGGTTAATCCAAGACGTCCTGCCATCATTGCTAATGTCGCACCTTTTGAAACATTAAGTGCTGAAATCTCAATCAGCGAATCTCGTGAGGTTGAATGCGTGACAGTTACAAGATCTTGCAATTCGCGATGTGCAACTTCTACCATCTCATCTGAAGTAAATTCATGATTGCTGCATCGTCCTAGAATCTTTAAAGCTGGGCGATTAATAACATCCTCAATTTTGTTTGTACCAACATTATCTAATCCGATATCCCACTTAGGAACATAGGCAATTTCACGGTGGTAGTGATCATTTGATTCGACGGCAAATGACATTTCAGGCATTGCAATTCTCATACGCCTTACTACTTCTAATTGATCTTCGATTGAAATCATCCACTCTTCTAAAACTTTGTCATTCATTAAGTCATACAACATCGCACCGTTACAACAGATTGCTTCGCCGAAACCAAAGGCTTCGCGGATTTCACCCATCCAACGTGGAGGGCGTCCAGTTACAAAGAAAACATGAACGCCCATGTCTTTAGCGCGCGTAAAGACATCAATAGTTCTTTGGGAAATAACACCTTTATGCGAAACAATCGTGCCATCCAGATCAGTTGCAATTAACTTTGGACGCTTGCTCACACCAACTCAAATCTTTTTGTTCCTAAGAAAGGTTGCAGAGCTGCTGGAACATTCACTGATCCATCTGCGTTTTGGTGATTTTCTAAAATCGCAACAATCATGCGAGGGATTGCAACTAATGTGCCATTAAGCGTGGCAACGGCTTTAGTTCCATCGGCATCTTTAAAACGAATATTTAAGCGACGTGCCTGAAATTCAGAGCAGTTAGAGGTACTGGTAACTTCGCGATAGGCCTCTTGAGTAGGGATCCAGGCTTCAATATCAAACTTACGGTTTGCACTCGACCCAAGATCACCTGATGCAACATCAATAACTCTGTAAGGGATTTCCATTGCATCCAGAAAATCCTTTTCCCATTGCAATAAACGCTTGTGCTCTTCTTTAGCCTGATCTGGATGGCAAAATGAAAACATTTCAACTTTATCAAATTGGTGAACACGAATAATTCCGCGAGTATCTTTTCCGTATGTTCCTGCTTCGCGGCGGAAACATGATGAATAGCCTGCATAACGCATCGGAAGTTTGTCAGCAGGTAAAACTTCATCCATATGCATTGCAGCTAGCGGAACCTCTGATGTGCCAACTAAATACACATCATCTTTTTCAAGATGGTAAACATTTTCTGCAGCTTGACCAAGAAAACCAGTTCCTTCCATGGCTGCTGGATTTACAAGTACTGGGGGAATTACTGGAGTGAATCCTGCTTTAAGCGCGGATGAAATTGCGTAATTAACCAAAGCAAATTCCAGCATTGCACCAACGCCAGTTAAATAATATGAGCGAGAACCCGCGACCTTTGCGCCGCGCTCTGTATCTATTGCCCCTAATAACTTGCCTAGTTCTATGTGATCTTTTGGTTGGAAATCAAATGTGCGAGGAGTCCCAACATGTTCGATAACTACAAAATCTGCTTCGCCGCCTATTGGTGCAGCTGGATCTAAAATATTTGAAAGCTGCATTACTAATTGCTTACTCTGTTCTTCAACCTCTGCGCGCTTTGAATCTGCCTCTTTTACCTTTGCAGCAAGCTCTTTAGCGTTCTCTAGAAGCGCGACCTTGTCATCACCTTTTGCCGCGCCTACTGATTTAGATAAAAGGTTTTGTTCTGCACGTAAAGTTTCAAATTTTTCAATCGCTGCTCTGCGTACTTCATCAATTGCAATTACTTTGTCAACAATCGAAGCATCTTCTCCGCGACCCGTTTGAGACGCACGAACTACGTCTGGGTTTTCGCGTAAGTACTTGATGTCGATCATTTACTGGCCTTTTCTCGTGGGTATGAGCCAAGGAATCGGATGTCTTCGCAGATTGCTCGAAGGCTTTCTACTGCCTCCTTCACAGATGCATCTGCGATGTGACCCTCAGCGTCAATAATGAAATGGTAATGGCCAAGTTCCAGACCAGTTGGACGTGATTGAATAAAAGTTAAGTTAACTTCACGCTTAGCGAACTCAGTCAAAATATCGAGCAACGCTCCAGCGTGATCCATGGCAATAAATACTGCAAGTGAGGTGCGATCCCACCCTGTGCTCTTTGGGATGGTGCCTGGCTTTGAAACCAAAATAAAGCGTGTGATTGCTCCTGCGTTGTCACCAATGTTGTCTGCAATGACGCGAAGACCGTAGTGGGCTGCAGCTACCGGTGCTGCAATAGCGGCATCAAATTCACCGCGTGAAATCGCCTCTGCCGCTGCTGCCGTTGATGCGGTAGAAATTAATTCTGCATCTGGGTAATAAGTTGCTACATAGTTACGGCATTGCGCTTCAGCATGAGGATGTGTTGCAATTCGTAAAATTTCTTTTTCATCACCTTTAATCATCAAAGCAAAAGAGACTGGCAAAGTTACTTCGCCAACAATAGTGAGTGGTTCACCTGTTGCTAGCTCATCAAGAGTGCGTGCGACAACGCCTTCAATTGAATTTTCGATTGGGACCAAAGCAAAATGAGCTTTACCCAAGCGGACCGCATCAAGTGCTGCAGTGACATTGGCGTAAGGCATTAGACGATCATTAGAAGAAGTGATCTTTTTAAGAGCCGCCTCTGTAAATGTTCCCTTGGGACCGAGATAGGCGTATGTACTCACTTGCTAATGGTACCCGAGTACTGACCTAGCATA
>JBILNA010000036.1:0-7433 GCA_044375255.1 Candidatus Planktophila sp. | reverse complement strand
TTGATGCCCGCAGTACGGTTTAGGTGTCGAACCCATTCGATCTCCGCCAACAAGTTTTTAACTGTTTTGGCTGAGTTAATGTTTATTCGCAAGGCATACTTAACGCCCGTTTCAGTTTCAACCGAATAAGTTGCGTTGAAGCCAAAGTTGATGCAAGAGACCTTGGCATTACTGATCCCATAGCTCTTCAGTAGTTCATGCGCAAAAACGGCAAGGGATTTTTGTTGCTCCTCTGGCGTTAACTCAAAAAACTCCAAACCCATTACTTTTTCTCCAAGATCTCACCGGTTTCCATATTGATTCCTTGGCTGGCAATTGAAGACAGGTGAGACTCAATAATCGAAGCAATCTTCGATCCAATTCCGGGGGTGGCCGCTATGTCATCCACCGAAGCCTTTTTAATCGCAGCCACTGAACCAAAACGTTCCAGTAACGATGCCCTACGGGCTGAACCTAGTTGTGGAATTTGATCCAAAACTGACTCCAACATAACCTTTGATCGACGAGACCGGTGGAAGGTAATTGCAAAGCGGTGCGCCTCATCTCTTATTCGCTGTAAGAGATACAGACCTTCACTGCTGCGTGGCAAAATCAATGGGTCTCTAGAGCCAGGAATCCACACTTCTTCTAATCGCTTAGCCAGTCCGCATAAAGCAATATCTTTAATTCCTAGTTCGTCCAAAGCGCGTTGCGCCGCATTAACCTGCGGCTGACCACCATCGACCACAATCAGCTGTGGTGGATAGGCGAACTTACTTGGCTTTCCACCAAGTTCTGCAACCTCCGCCTCGTTCTCTTTGCGATCATCTAATAAACGCTTTAAGCGACGAGAAATAACTTGGTGCATCGCACGGGTGTCATCAAAACCCTCACTGGTATCGATGATGAAGCGGCGATATTCGCTCTTCTTAATCATTCCATCTTCGAAAACCACCATTGAAGCTACAACTGATGTGCCTGAAATATTTGAGATATCAAAACACTCGATCCGCAATGGGGTTCGACCAAGATTAAGGTGCTCCTCGATCTCAGTTAACGCTTTTCCGCTGACAGCCGCATCTGTGGCTCGCTTACTGAGGTACTGAATAAGTGAATACTGGGCATTTCTCTTAACGGTATCTAGCAGTTCAACCTTTTCACCACGTTGCGGAACTTTGATTTCGACTTTAGTAGAACCTATCGAGCCAAGCCATTGTTCGAGCTGTTCTTTGTCCGAAGGTTCTGCATTGATATAAATATTGCGTGGAACCGCAATTGCGCCAGATCCATAGATTGAGTACAAAAGGGCGGTTAACTCATCTTGACCTTCGAGCACCATCTCTTGATCAACAATCCACGACCTTGATCCTTTTACTGAACCCCGCTGCATAGAGAAGATCGAGCCAGCAGCATGGAAGCCATCATGGTAAATAGAGATGAAGTCTCCATCTAAATCATCGGAGAAATTACCTTCAGTGGATTTCTGGGCTTTTTCAAAAGATTCAATCTGATCGCGTAAGCGTGCGGCTCTTTCAAACTCCTCATTTGCTGCAGCAGAATTCATCTCTTCGTGAAGTTTAGGAAGAATGTTTTCCATCCCAGATTCCATAAACTCATTGAGACGCTCTGCCAGCTTTTTATGTTCCTCTTTCGAGATCCAATCAACGCAAGGTGCAGCACACTTGCCAATATCTCCCAGTAAGCACTGTCTCTTGCTGCGTTGAGCGCGAGTGAAGTTGGAAGATGAGCACGATCTGACGGGAAAAACCTTCAGTAGAACTTCAAAGGTATTGCGAAGTGCCCAAGCATTTGTATACGGACCGAAGTACTTTAAGCCGGGTCGCTTATCTTTTCGGGTTATAAAAATCATTGGATACTCGTCATTTAGTGACAGAGCTAAATATGGATAAGACTTGTCATCCTTGAACTGCACGTTGTACTTGGGTTGGTACTGCTTGATCCAACTAAACTCCAGCGCAAGCGCCTCAAGTTCAGTACTAACGATTGTCCAATCGACCCGGACAGCTTCGTGGACCATTCGATAAGTCTTGGTCGCAAGATTTGCTTGAAAGTAATTGCTCAAACGATTCTTGAGATTTTTCGCCTTGCCGACGTAAATTACCTTTTCCTGTTTGTTGTAAAACCGATATACCCCAGGGTGTTCCGGAATACTGGCCGGCCGATAACTGTGAGGATCTGCCATGAGGCTACTTTTTCGCTGGAGCTTTTCTATTTGTTTTTAAGATTTCACTCAAGAATTGCCCTGTGTAGCTTTCCTTCACAGCCGCAACATTTTCAGGAGTTCCTTCGGCAACCACTAATCCCCCACGGAATCCGCCTTCAGGACCCATGTCGATAACCCAGTCGGAACATTTGATGACATCTAAGTTGTGCTCGATAACTACGACAGTGTTACCGGTATCTACTAAGCGATTGAGCACGGTTAACAACTTGTTGACATCTTCAAAGTGCAAACCTGTTGTGGGTTCATCCAAGACATAAATGGTGCGACCCGTTGAACGACGCTGTAGTTCAGTTGCAAGTTTCACGCGCTGAGCTTCGCCACCAGAGAGCGTCGGAGCCGATTGGCCCAGTCGTACATAGCCCAAACCAACATCATTCAAAGTCTTTAAGTAACGAGCAATCGCAGGCACGGATTCGAAGAAGCCATGTGCCTCTTCGATCGGCATATTTAACACTTCAGCAATAGTTTTGTTCTTGTAATGGACTTCTAAGGTTTCACGGTTATAACGGGCCCCATGACATACCTCACACGGTACATAAACATCAGGCAAGAAATTCATTTCGATGGTGATCGTGCCATCTCCGGAACAGTTCTCACAGCGGCCGCCTTTAACGTTAAATGAGAAACGACCCTGTTGGTAACCGCGAATCTTGGCTTCACTTGTTTCTGCAAAGAGCGCGCGAATCTTGTCAAAGACACCCGTATAGGTCGCTGGATTAGAACGCGGAGTTCTTCCGATTGGTGATTGGTCAACGTGAACAACCTTGTCCAAAAGTTCGATGCCGGTAACTGTTCGATGTCGTCCCGGAACTAAGCGCGCTCCATTTAACTTATTTGCCAAAGTTGTATAGAGAATGTCATTTACCAGTGTTGATTTTCCAGAACCAGACACTCCCGTAACCGAAACAAAAACACCAAGTGGTACTTCAACCTCGATGTCCTTGAGGTTGTTTTCCTTGGCACCCTTAACAACAAGCTTTCGCTTAGGGTCTATCTGGCGGCGCTTCTTTGGAATCTCAATAGATCTACGGCCTGATAAGTAAGCACCTGTTATAGATTCTTTAGATGCAATAAGTTCTTCGTAACTTCCAGAGACAACGACTTTTCCACCGTGCTCACCGGCACCTGGACCAATATCTACAATCCAATCCGCCGTTCTAATAGTCTCTTCATCATGTTCGACAACGATCAGAGTGTTTCCAAGATCGCGCAAACGCGTGAGAGTTTCGATTAAACGCTTATTATCACGTTGATGCAAACCAATTGATGGTTCATCCAATACATAAAGGACGCCAACCAAACCGCTACCAATCTGTGTTGCTAGACGGATTCGCTGGGCTTCACCGCCGGATAAGGAACCAGCAGGACGCGCCAACGATAAGTAATCAAGACCAACATCGAGCAAGAAGCCAAGGCGGGCGTTGACCTCTTTCATAACCCGTTCCGCAATCTGTGCTTCACGCTTGTTGAGCTTGATCTGCTTTAGGAAAACCGCGCAATCTGCAATTGAAAGTTCACATATTTCAGAGATGTTCTTATTTCCAATAGTTACCGCAAGAACTTCGGGTTTTAATCGAGCTCCATTACAAGTTTCGCAGGCAATTTCGCGCATATAAGCCTCGTACTTATCACGGCTGTAATCACTATCTGTTTCTTCATGTCTGCGATGAATAAAGGGAATAACACCTTCGAAGCCAGTTGTGTAGTTGCGTGCTCCGTAACGGCCCTTGTACTTCATCTTGATTTCATACTCGTAGCCATTCAAGATCGCTTCACGAGCTTTGGCTGAAATCTTTTTCCAAGGCGTATCTAGTGAAAAGGGAAGATCTTTCGCTAATGCTTCTAGCAATCGAAGGAAATAGTCAGATGATTGCCCGCCAGACCAAGGTGCAATTGCGCCATCATTAATTGAAATCGAATCATCAGGAATGATCAGATCTTCATCAACCTCTTTCTTGGTTCCGATTCCAGAACATTCCGCACATGCGCCAAAAGGTGAGTTAAATGAAAAAGAGCGCGGCTCTAGCTCTTCAAAGGACAATTCGCAATCGTGGCAGGCCAAGTGCTCACTGTAGGTTCGCTCTTTATCTGCACCTTTTGCATCAACAAAATCTAGAACTACAATTCCTGATGCCAACCGCAAAGCATTTTCAATGGAATCTGTTAACCGTGTTTTGCTTTCAGCTTTGGCGGTTAAGCGGTCAATCACAACTTCGATTGTGTGCTTTTCTTGCTTCTTTAACTTAGGTGCGTCAGATAGTTGGACGACTTCCCCATCGATGCGAGCTCGCGAATAGCCTTGAGTTATCAAATCATTAAATAGTTCAACAAACTCGCCCTTACGCGCTCTTACAACTGGTGCGAGAACTTGGAATTTTGTTGTGGCTGGAAGTTCCAGAATTTGATCGACAATTTGTTGGGGAGATTGACGAGTTACTACCTTGCTGCACTTGGGACAATGAGGCGTACCTGCGCGAGCAAACAAAAGACGCAAATAATCGTAAACTTCGGTGATTGTTCCGACGGTTGAGCGTGGATTTCTGTTGGTTGATTTCTGATCAATTGAAACAGCAGGCGATAAGCCTTCGATGAAGTCGACATCCGGCTTGTCCATTTGGCCAAGAAATTGACGCGCGTATGCGGACAATGATTCAACATAACGACGCTGACCTTCAGCAAAGATGGTGTCGAAGGCTAATGATGATTTTCCTGAGCCTGAAAGGCCTGTAAAGACAACTAGCGAATCTCGCGGTAGCTCGATCGAGACATTCTTCAGGTTGTGTTCTCGTGCTCCACGCACAACCAACTTATCGATACTCAAACCCCGGCCTCTTCCATCATTCGTAGCTCTTTCTTCAATATCTTGATTTCATCACGCAATCTGGCGGCGACCTCAAATTGAAGTTCAGATGCGGCGTTGCGCATCTGGTCGGTGAGCGAGCCTATCAATGCGATTAGATCCTTGCGCGGCAAGGAAGTGGAAGATTTGTCATAAATTCCAGCCGAAGAGGCGATCTTCTTTGCTCCACCCTTTTCATGGGACAAGAGCTCCTCAGTATCTTCACTTTCACGATTAATTAGGTCAGTTATATCGGCAATCTTTTTGCGCAATGGCTGAGGATCTACTCCTCGTTCTAGATTATACGCAACCTGCTTTGCACGGCGGCGATTGGTCTCATCGATTGCCTTCGCCATGGAATCTGTAATGCGATCGGCATACATATGTACCTCGCCAGATACATTTCGAGCGGCACGACCTATGGTCTGAATCAAAGAGGTTGATGAACGAAGAAAGCCTTCTTTATCGGCATCTAAAATTGCGACCAAGGAAACTTCTGGTAAATCCAAACCTTCGCGCAGCAAGTTGATTCCGATCAAAACATCGTAATCTCCGGTGCGAAGTTCTCGCAGTAATTCAACTCGACGCAAAGTATCTACTTCTGAATGCAGGTAACGAACATTGACTCCGCGCTCTTGCAGATAGTCAGTCAAATCTTCTGACATCTTTTTGGTAAGAGTGGTTACCAAAACGCGCTCATTTTTAGCTGCACGGATATTGATTTCGTTGAGCAGATCATCAATCTGCCCCTTAATTGGTTTGATAACAATTTGGGGATCTACTAATCCAGTTGGGCGAATAACTTGCTCAACCACATCTCCATTTACTTTACCCAGTTCGTATTTTCCCGGTGTGGCCGACAGATAAAGCGTTTGACCAGTGCGTTCAACAAATTCTGGAAACTTCAGTGGACGGTTATCCAAGGCGCTTGGTAGGCGAAAACCATGTTCCACCAATGTGCGTTTACGGGAAGCATCGCCTTCAAACATTGCGCCCAATTGCGGGACTGTTACGTGGCTTTCATCTATAACGACGAGGAAATCTTCAGGGAAGTAATCCAGTAAACAATGCGGAGCAGATCCGGCAGCACGATCATCCAGGTGCCTTGAATAATTCTCAATTCCACTACAGAAACCGATTTGCTCCATCATCTCGATATCAAATGTTGTTCGCATGCGCAGTCGCTGAGCTTCTAGCAATTTCCCTTGCTTCTCGAATAGGTTGAGTTGCACCTGAAGTTCATCTTGAATTTCCCCGATTGCCCGCTTCATAGTTTCGGGTCCCGCTGCATAGTGTGTCGCAGGAAAAACAAAGATCTCCTCTTCATCTCTGATGATTTCACCCGTTAATGGATGCAAGGTGGAGAGTTTTTCAATCTCATCACCAAACATCTCAATTCGAATCGCGAGCTCTTCATACATAGGAATGATTTCAATGGTGTCTCCTCGAACGCGAAAGGTGCCACGCTCAAAGGCGATGTCATTTCGTTTGTACTGAACATCAACAAATTTTCGAAGCAGGGCATTTCGTTCGATTTCTTCACCAACACGCAAACGGACCATTCGATCCACATACTCCTGTGGAGTGCCCAAGCCATAAATACATGACACTGTTGCAACGACAATTACATCGCGGCGAGTTAGTAATGAATTAGTGGCCGAGTGACGTAACCGTTCAACTTCCTCATTAACACTTGAATCCTTCTCAATAAAGGTATCGGTTTGCGGAACATAGGCTTCAGGTTGGTAGTAGTCGTAATACGAGACAAAGTATTCAACGGCGTTGTTTGGCAAGAGTTCGCGAAACTCGTTAGCCAACTGAGCGGCCAAGGTTTTGTTGGGAGCAAGAACCAAGGTGGGCCGTTGCAGCTGTTCGATGAGCCAAGCAGTTGTCGCCGACTTTCCGGTACCTGTGGCACCGAGCAGAACGACGTCTCGTTCCCCTGCATTGATTCGTTTAGCTATTTCAGCAATAGCAGCGGGTTGATCTCCTGCAGGAACATAATCACTAATTACTTGAAAAGGCTCGACCCTGCGTTGAAGATCAGATGTCGGGCGCATTTGGTAAGCCTACTTACTAATTATCGTGGAGGCTATCCCAGATATTTTCAACCTGGCGTAGAAGCTCATCTTCGCTTCCATCATTGTCTATCAGGAAATCAGCTATCTCTATGCGCTGTTCTCGTGTGGCCTGCGCAGCGATTCGAGACTCGATTTCGGAGATATGCATTCCTCTATCTCGTAAACGAGCGACTCTATTTTCTAATTCAGCTTCGACAGTAATAACAAGATCAAATCTCTCATGTGATTTTGATTCGTAGAGCAATGGGATTTCGTAAACAAGAACTTGGTCACCCTTTAGCGAAGCAAC
>JBILNA010000035.1:0-7434 GCA_044375255.1 Candidatus Planktophila sp. | reverse complement strand
TGATTTCATTCCACGAGGATGCAATTCCGATCTGTGGCTTCACCCAATCTTCATCACCCATACCAACGGCTCGCAACATTCCACGCTGTGGTGCTCTTTCCATTCCATCGGTAACGACATGGGAACGGGGCTTCATGTTGGGCATGAGATAATTCTACCCTCTTGATAACTCATTTATCATTGGAATAATTGGAGCAATAAAGTGTCACAAGTGACCAAAACTGAAGGTCTAGACCCAACGAGATGGCGAACCTTGTTCGTTGTCGCAATCGCTCAATTGATGATTGTTCTCGACAGCTCCATCATGAATATTGCGATCCCCAGCGCAAAGGTTGAACTGGGAATCTCAGACGCTAATCAGCAATGGGTAATTACCGCCTATACATTGGCATTTGGCTCGCTACTACTTTTGGGTGGCCGTATTGGCGACTACATGGGACGCAAGAAGATTTTTCTGATTGGCTTAGCGGGATTTGCCGCAGCATCAGCCCTTGGTGGAGTCGCTTCGAATGAGGGAATGCTTTATGCATCACGTGCACTTCAGGGCGTATTTGCAGCTCTACTTGCACCAGCTGCTTTGGCAATTATCTCTGTAACTTTTACAGTTCCAAAAGAGCGCGCAAAAGCATTTGGTGTGATCGGAGCAATCTCCGGAGGCGGTGCGGCTATCGGTTTGATTCTGGGTGGAGCATTAACTGAGTACTTCTCTTGGCGTTGGTGCCTGGGAGTTAACACTCCAATTGCAATCTTTGCTGCATTCCTTGCTGTTAAGTTTGTTAAGGAGTCAAAAGCACAGGGTGACAACTCTTACGACATCCCTGGCGTCATAACTGCAACTGCTGGTTTATTCACATTGACATATGGATTCCATGAAGCGGCACTGAGCGGCTGGAGCGATCCATTAACTATTGGTTTCTTGCTTACTGCCGTAGTACTTCTTCTTATCTTCGTTCTTATCGAAAAGCGGGTTAAGAATCCACTTATGCCATTGCGAGTAGTTACTGATCGAAATCGAGGCGGTTCTTACTTAGGATCGCTGGTTGTCGGAGCTGGACTATTTTCCATGTTCCTATTTTTGGGTCTATATCTTCAAGTAATTCTGGGATACACACCATTGCGTTCTGGATTTGCATTCCTTCCATTTACTTTTGGAATCATTATCTTTGCTGGAGTTGCATCTCAACTGCTACCAAAGTTTGGTCCACGAGCTTTGATGGTTCCAGGATTAATTGCTGCTAGTTCAGGAATGTTGATGCTTTCAAGAATCACTCCAGAAACCTCATATGCAACACATGTTCTACCAGCACTTTTGATCATGTCGAGCGGAATGGCTTTGGTCTTTATTCCACTGACATCTACTGCGCTTCATGCTGTTTCACCTCATGACACAGGTGTTGCAAGTGCGATGCTCAATACCAGCCAGCAAATCGGTGGATCACTTGGAACTGCCTTACTTAACACTGTTGCGGCCACGGCCACGGCAACATATGCAACAGCTAATGCCCAATTGGGTGAGAAGTTAATGCCATTTGCAATGACACATGGCTTTACAGTGGCATTTAAGTTCAGTGCAGGGTTGCTGTTTATTGGAGCAATTGTGTTGTTCTTCTTTATTAGGATCGGTAAAGAGTCACTGGTTGAAACAGAAGGCGCTGGCCTTCACTAATTAGACGCTTGACCAAGGTGGCCAAGTAGAAGCTCTCGAACTCGAGCGGCATCTGCTTGGCCCTTTGTCTCTTTCATGACCGCACCAATCAATGCACCAGCAGCAGGTAAATGGCCATTACGTACTTTTCCCGCAGTTTCAGCTTGTTCAACACAAACCTTTTCAATTGCAGCCATCAACGCGCCGTCATCATTTACTACTTTGATTCCGCGCTTTGTAACAACATCGGCTGGCTTTCCTTCTCCTGCGATAACACCTTCAACAACTTGACGTGCAAGCTTGTCTGTTAATTCACCGGCATTAACAAGTGTCACAATTTCTGCCACATCTTGCGGTGTGATCGCTAAATCTGCGATCGCAATGTCTTTATCGTTTGCAATGCGTGAGATCTCACCGAGCCACCAACTACGAGCCTTCGTTGGATCGGAACCTAACAAAACCGTTGCTTCGACGATATCTAGGACATCGGCATTGATCATTGCTGCCATTTCCTTTTCAGGAACCGCCCACGCTTCTTGCAAACGCTTGCGACGAATTGATGGTCGCTCTGGCAAACCGGCACGCAAAGTTTCAATCCAGGCAGCATCTGGAGCAACTGGCACTAGATCAGGTTCAGGGAAGTAACGGTAATCCTCGGCTTGTTCTTTTGAACGCCCAGAACGTGTAAGTCCTGTGTCCTCTTGGAAGTGACGAGTCTCTTGAACTACTCGTCCACCAGCATTTAATAGCTCTGCATGACGAATCATTTCGCCACGAATAGCACGCTCTACTGAACGTAGAGAGTTAACGTTTTTAGTTTCGCTTCGCGTTCCAAGCTTTTCCGCACCAATCAAACGTAATGAAACATTTGCGTCGCAACGTAGTGATCCTTGTTCCATCTTTACATCGCTTACGCCTAGTGCGCGCAAGATATCCCGAAGTTCGGCAACATAAGCCTTAGCAACTTCTGGTGCGTACTTTCCTGTTCCTGGAACAATCTTTGTCACGATTTCAACTAAAGGAATTCCGGCACGGTTGTAATCAAGCAATGAGTACTCGGCGCCATGAATACGACCAGTTGCGCCACCGACATGCAAAGACTTTCCGGTGTCTTCTTCCATGTGTACCCGCTCGACTTCTACGCGGAACTTCTTGGGACCCTCATCAGTTTCGATTTCGACATCTACATATCCATCGACGCAGATTGGCTCGTCATACTGAGAAATCTGGAAGTTCTTTGGCATATCTGGATAGAAATAGTTCTTGCGAGCAAAGCGTGAAAATGGCGCAATGGAACAGTTAAGTGCCAATCCGATTTTGATTGTTGACTCGATTGCCTTTTCATTTACAACCGGCAACGCACCTGGTAACGCCAAACACACTGGACAAGTCTGCGTATTTGGTTCAGCACCAAAAACAGTACTACAACCACAAAACATCTTTGAATGTGTATTGAGCTCTACGTGTACTTCAAGACCTAAAACGGGTTCGTACTTGGCAACTACATCATCATAAGAAAGCGTCATCGTGCACCTCCCATTATTGGTGCCTTATCCAGCAACGGTGCACCCCATTTGGAAAGTAGCGCAGCTTCAAGTGCTGCGCCCACTGAATACATACGTTCATCCTTCATTACAGGAGACATAATCTGGAATCCAACTGGCAAGCCATCTTCATCAGCCAAACCTGAAGGCAGAGACATTCCACCAATTCCAGCCATGTTTACCGGGATAGTTGCAATGTCATTCAAGTACATGGCAAGTGGATCATTGGCTTTCTCGCCGATTTTAAAGGCAGTAGTTGGACATGTGGGAGAAACCAACACATCCGCCTTTTCGAATGCATTTGTAAAATCTTGCGTAATCAGAGTGCGTACCTTTTGAGCACTGCCGTAATACGCATCGTAATAACCAGATGAAAGAGCGTAGGTTCCCAAAATTACTCGGCGCTTAACCTCTTTACCAAATCCAACTTCGCGCGTCAGATTCATTACAGATTCGGCAGATGCACCATCTACATCGCCAACACGCAAGCCATATCGCATTGCATCAAAGCGGGCCAGGTTTGATGAACATTCAGATGGTGCGATCAAGTAATAAGCAGCTAGTGCGTATTCGAAGTTCGGCGCAGAAACTTCAACTATTTCAGCACCAGCTTGTGCGAGAAGTTCCAGAGATTCTTCAAAACGAGCGCGAACTCCTGGCTGATATCCATCACCGTTGAGTTCCTTAACGACACCAATTTTCATTCCCTTAACATCACCTGATTTTGCAGCGGCAACTACTTGAGGAACTGGTGCATTAATACTTGTTGCATCCTTTGGATCATGTCCAGCAATTGCTTCGTGAAGCAATGCTGCATCTAGAACCGTGCGCGCACAAGGACCAGCTTGATCAAGAGATGATGAGAATGCAACTAAACCAAAACGCGAAACACCGCCATATGTTGGTTTTACTCCAACAGTTCCAGTAACCGCTGCAGGCTGGCGAATAGAGCCGCCGGTATCGGTACCAATAGCTAGCGGTGCTTCAAATGCTGCAAGTGCTGCCGATGAACCGCCGCCAGAACCGCCAGGGATCCGGCTTAAATCCCATGGGTTATGGGTAGGGCCGTAAGCAGAGTTTTCAGTTGAAGAACCCATTGCGAACTCATCCATATTTGTCTTACCCAAAATAACAATGTCATTCTTTTTTAAGTTTGAAACAACGGTTGAGTCATACGGCGGTCGCCATCCTTCGAGAATCTTTGAACCACAAGTGGTTGGAACACCTTTTTGCGCCATTACATCCTTTAGAGCAAGTGGCACACCTGCAAGTGGTGACAACTTTTCACCCTTTGCGCGCTTTGCATCAACTGCTGCAGCTTGGGCTAAAGCGCCTTCGGTATCGACATACAAAAATGCGTGAACTTCGGAATCAACTGCAGCGATGCGATCTAAGTGAAGTTGAGTTAAAGCAACAGATGTTGTTTCACCGGCGGCAAGCTTTGCAGCCATTTCAGCTGCTGAGTTACGAATCATTCTTCACCCAGAATCTGCGGAACACGGAAACGTTGTTCCTCTTGCGCTGGTGCACCAGAGAGCGCTTCTTCAGGTGTGAGACTTGGAACAACTACATCTGCACGGAAAACATTGCGAAGAGGCAACGGGTGTGAAGTTGGCTCAACATCTGCTCCGGCAACTTCCTGCACACGAGCAACGGCATCCAAAATTACGGTGAATTCGTTGGAGAGATTGACTAACTCTTCTTCGCTCATTTCGATGCGGGCTAGGCCTGCAAGCTTGGCGACATCATCGCGTGAAAGGCTGCTCATGGGGCTAAGTCTAATTAAATTGCAGCCTAACTGCGAATCTGCCCATTTCCCGTAACAATCCAAGTGGTCGTTGTCATCGCTTCTAGCCCCATTGGACCTCTGGCATGCAATTTTTGATTTGAAATACCAATTTCAGCGCCAAAACCCATTTGTTCGCCGTCGGTAAAGCGCGTAGAAGTATTGACCATGACAGCTGCACAATCTGCAAGAGCGATAAATCTCTTCACATTTTCTTTGCTCTCAGAAATTATGGCCTCGGTGTGCTGTGTTCCGTATTTAGCGATGTGCGCACTTGCTGCATCTACAGAATCAACGATTGCAACGTTCATTTCAAGGGTCCCGTACTCGGTACAGAAATTTTCATCTGTTGCTAAAGTCGCTGGGATATTTGCACTCTTGGCAATTGCTAAAGAAGCTTGGTCGCAATGCACAATCACGCCAGCATCAACAAGTGCCTTTAGAGCAATTGGCGTGAATTGATCTGCGATAGCTGTATGAATGAGCAAGGTTTCGGCTGCGTTACAGACACTAGGGCGCTGCACCTTTGAGTTGATAATGATTGGGACCGCTTTAGTTAAATCAGCAAACTCGTCAATATAAACATGACAGACACCAGCACCAGTTTCAATTGTTGGTACAGATGATTCATCAACGACCATGCGAATCAATGCAGCGCTTCCACGAGGAATAACTAAATCCACTTTTCCACGGGCATTAAGTAGAGCTTTAACGGTTTCACGGTCTTCAGAAGGAACAAGTTGAATTACATCTGGAGAAATTGCAGTTGTGGCCAGTGCATCTCTCATAACACGAACCAAGACTTCATTGCTATGTGCTGCACTTGATGAGCCGCGGAGCAAAGCAGCATTTCCAGACATCAACAGAATAACTGCCGCATCTACTGTCACATTAGGACGGGCTTCGTACACCATTCCAATTACTCCAAATGGAACCGAGATTTGTTCTAATTCAATCTCATTCGGCAAAGTAGATTTACGTAAGGTTTTGCCAAGAGGATCATCAAGTTCGCTTACTTGACGCGCTCCCCCTGCAATCCCCGTGATGCGCTCAGGGGTTAACAAAAGTCGATCTAAAAGAGATGAGTTCAATCCTGAGGCGCGGCCTGCTTGCATATCTTTTTCATTGGCAGCAAGAATTTCGGCGCTTCTAGCCTCGATTGATTGTGCGATAACTTGCAAAGCATCTTTGCGTTGGGCTCCGGTGGAAACACTCAAAGTTCTTCCGGCAAGGCGCGCAGAATCTGCAAGCTGCGAAATCAATCCCTTGGCATCCATAGGTTAAAGCCTATCGGGAGTTACCCTAATGCCGTGTTCAAATTAATCCGTAGAGTCGCAATCATTCTTGTCGTTGTATACGCCGCGTTGTTTGGCCTTACAAAAGTCATTCATTATCCCGAGCCCATTGCCGCAATCCGACTTGGGTTAGCACCTGCATCTAAAACTCCGGATTTAATGCCAGCGCACACTATTAAAGCCACGCCAGGATCACCATGGATTCAAGGTTCTGCTGAAGAAATTACAGATGTGACATGGAATGGTAAGTCAGTGCCTTTCCAACAATTTCTTGAAGAAACAGATACCAATGCATTTTTAGTTATTCGAAAAGGCAAAATTACTTACGAAAAGTATTTTAACGGAAAAACTCAATCAACCGTACTGCCATCTTATTCTGTGGCTAAAACCATGACCTCTTTGGTTATCGGACAGCTCATTGATGAAGGAAAGATTAAGGAAAGTGACACCTTTACAAGTGTGCTTCCTGAATTTACGGCTGGAACCTCATTCGACAAGGTAACCATTAAAGATTTACTTGATATGAATTCAGGTATCGGTGTTTCAGATAATTACCCAACAGGTCCTGCGGGATGGGGTGTTGCAATTGCACAAATGTATGCATCAACTGATATCAATTGGTTTTTGAAGAACAACCGAAAAATGAGAGAAGAGCCAGGCACTTTCCCTGAATACCGCTCAGTTAACACTCAGATGCTTGGCTTAATTATTCAAAAAGTAACCGGCCAAAAGTTAGCCGATGCCTTTAGTGAGCGTGTCTGGCAAAAGGTCGGCGCTGATTTCAATGCAACCTGGAATGTGGACAAGGTTGGTGGACATGAAAAAGCATTTTGTTGCTTCAATGCATCAGCTCGTGATTACGCTCGCGTAGGTCAAGCCTTGATGAGCGGTGATCCAAAGATTGCAAGCACTTCTTGGAAAGCTCGACTTTCAACTTCAGCCGTAAAGCTTGATTACGGTTGGGGTTATGGCGCACAAATGTGGCATCCATCCCCAGGAATCAACCTAATGATGGGCTTGCAT
Organism: Candidatus Planktophila sp.; assembly: GCA_044375255.1. Lineage (GTDB taxonomy): Bacteria > Actinomycetota > Actinomycetes > Nanopelagicales > Nanopelagicaceae > Planktophila. The sequence continues at coordinate 141 of JBILNA010000035.1, read as the reverse complement.
GGCCAGTACATCTACATGGATGCACTCAATGACACCGTGATAGTAAAACTGTCTGATATTCCGACAAGTTCAGATGGAATTAGTGCGAAGATCGCGCCTGTTTTGCGGGAAATAGCAGAAAAGAACTAGTCAAAGAAGAAC
>JBILNA010000034.1:0-7482 GCA_044375255.1 Candidatus Planktophila sp. | reverse complement strand
TGAAGCAAGCTTTTCTAGATTTGCCTTGTAGCGACGAGACCAGTTTGTTGGCTCTTCTGTGTATGGCTGGCGCAATACGCTAAATACGCGATCAAGACCAGCTGAATCAACAACATCACGAACACCGACTAGATCGACATTGTCTGCAGGAACGCGGACCGTTAGATCTCCTTGAGCAACTTTCAACACTAGGTAGGTCTTTTCTTCACCCTTAATCACACGAGTTTCAATAGCTTCGATTAATGCAGCCCCGTGGTGAGGATAAACAACGGTTTCGCCGACCTTAAATGTCATGTGATGCCCTTCGCTAGAGGGTCAATTCTACCAGCATTCTGAGAATCAGAAAACCCAGAAAAAGTGGCGTTATTGGCTGCTAATTTGATGTGAGAGAATTACGCCTATGCGTCGCATACTTTCTGCAGTTGTAATTTCAACGCTTGCGCTCTCACTTACTGGATGTGCAGCTGGTTTTAATGCTGCTACTCGCGATATTTCACAAGTTACTGATGGCGCAGAAGCTTCGATCATTTCAACTGAAAACAACATCCGTGTAGTTAATCTACTTGTTGTTGCTGCAGAAAGCGGAACCGGTGTACTGGTTGGCACGATTGTAAACGCGCAAGAGACTGAAGATTCGTTATTAGGCGTAGCAATCAATGGCACTGTTCTGACATACACGGGCAAGAATAATCTGCCTCAGAACTCACCAATTATTTTTGAAGGCGAAAGCGCAAACGCAAAGGCTGTTATCACTGGCTTTGGCGCACAACCTGGAACTCATGTGAATATAACGATGTTCTTTGCTCGCGCTGGCGAAATCACTAGAGATGTCATCGTTCGTGACAACACAGGCGAATATGCCGGTATTACTTCTTCCCCTGTGCCGCCACAGCAGCCATAGCAACTTTTGCTGCTTCTGGATCTAAGTATTCTCCGCCTTTAACAACTGGTTTAAAGTTTTCATCTAACTTGTAATACAACGGAATTCCTGTCGGAATATTGACACCTGCAATATCAGCATCCGTTATTCCATCAAGATGTTTAACCAATGCACGCAAAGAGTTTCCGTGAGCGGTTACAAGAACGCGCTTTCCCGCCTTTAGATCTGGAACGATCGCTTCATCCCAGTACGGCAGCATGCGAGTAATAACATCCTTTAGACATTCTGTTTTTGGCGCTGCAGCCCCTAAATCGGCATAACGCGCATCTTTTGCTTGGCTGTAAGGGTCAGCATCATCAATTGCCGGTGGTGGAGTATCAAAGCTACGACGCCACAATTGGAACTGTTCTTCGCCGTATTGGGCCAAAGTCTGTGCCTTGTCCTTGCCCTGCAGGGCTCCGTAGTGGCGCTCATTTAATCTCCACGAACGCTTAACCGGAATCCAGTGACGATCACAAACATCGAGAGCTAACTGTGATGTATGAATTGCCCGTCGCAATAGCGATGTGTGAACTACATCTGGCAACAGGCCGCGCTCTGCCAACATAGAACCACCGTGGCTAGCTTCAGCTTCACCCTTTTCGGAAAGGCGAACATCAACCCAACCAGTAAAGAGATTCTTGGCATTCCATTCAGATTCACCGTGGCGGAGCAAGATAAGTTCGAAGTTAGTCATGGGCGCAGTCTAAACCAAATGCTGCCCGTTAGACCAAATGTTTGAAGGCATCTAAGTTGGCCAAAGATTCACCGCGTGATACCCGCCAAGCCCATTCACGGCGAATCGCATTTGCAAATCCAAGTTCAAGCAATGGATTAAATGAATTGTCGCTGTACTGAAGGACCGAACCAATCAGCCGATCGAGTTCGCGATCTGTCACGGCAAACAAAGGTAAGCGCCCTACAAGAAATATGTCCCCAGCTTCGTTAGTTGCAAAAGCAATTCCATACATGGATGCATTTTTTGACATGCACCAAGCGTGGACATCGGCTGCATTGTCATCGGGTTTGCGAATTACAAAGGCGTTGATGCTCAGCGAATGATCTCCAACAATTAGCGCGCAGTGGGTTTGAAGTTTTTTCTCTCCTGGCAAACTGACTAAAAATGTATTGGCATCTTTGTGTTCGTATTCCAGATCATGAGAATCTAGGAATTCTTCAATAGTGATGCGTGGGTCGATCGCAGCCATTTACGCTTCCAAAGATTTACGTAAATCGCTGATTACTACATCATAAACATCAAGGGTTCCACGGGCAGTTACATCCCACCCAAAGTGAGAAGCGTGTTCAACCGCACCCATAGAAAGCAGCACCCGGCGCTGTGGCTCTTGCAACAAGCGAGAAATAACTGATGACCAAGCCTTTGGATCATGTCCATCCACTAAAACACCTGAAATACCATCGGCTACCGCGGTTCGAAGTCCACCAACTGCGGTTGCAATTACTGGTGTTCCGCACGCTTGCGCTTCGAGTGCAACTAAACCAAAGCTCTCGCTATAGCTTGGAACAACGACTAGATCTGCGGCTCTGTACCACTGTGGTAAATCCTCACGCGGAATAGGTGGTGAAAAACGAACCACATCATCAATTGCCAGCCAGGTTGTTAACTCTTTAAGTCGATCAACTTCTTCAGTGTTTGCACCTGACGCTCCACCCACAATGTTCACGATTAATTTGTGGCGAAGAAGTGGAGAATGCTTTACCAATTCACTTGTTGCACGAATCAGAACTTCTGGACCTTTGTGTGGCTGAATGCGACCAACAAAGGAAACAATAAGAGCATCTTGGGGTTGGCCAATTTGATCACGTGCCGCACTACGACTTTCACCCGGCGTAAATGTATATAGATCAACACCTGGGCTTACAACGTGGACCGTATCCGGACACGCATCATAAAGTGAAACCAGGCTTGCAGCTTCGGCATCGGTGTTAGCAATCAAAGCACTTGCTGCAGCAACAACCTGTGTCTCACCTTGCACGCGAATCATTGGTTCAGGTGTTTCACCTTCGGCTAGATTTAAATTCTTTACCCGTGCCATTGTGTGCATCGTGTGAACTAGCGGGATACCAAGCTCTTTAGCTGCAGGCATCGCAACTTTTCCAGATAACCAATAATGCGAGTGAATAACATCGTAATTTTCAGTACGCATGATTCGAGAAAACTCTTGGGATAGACCAGAGATATGAATTGGTAGCTGTTCTTTAGTTAATGTTCCATGCCCACAATCAAAGTGGCGAACTCGAACTCCCGGTGAAATTTCTACGATGTCAGGTTGGGCAGAATCTGTGCGGCGAGTGAAAATATCAACGCTTACGCCCATCGCAGCCATGCGCTGAGCAGATTCCAAAACATAAATGTTCATACCGCCAGCATCGCCAATACCTGGTTGATCCAGGGGCGATGTGTGCACCATCAAGGTTGCAATACGGCCATTCATAGGCTTTAAGGGTACGGGGTGTTAGAAGGTTGCGCGAATAGTGCCGACTGGCAAGCCTGCACCAAGGGTATTTATTGGCTCTTCGTGCGCATCGATACCAAACTTTGCAAGAGCAGCGGCAGTTATTGCAGACATTGCACGTTGATTGCCATCACTAATTTTGATTGCCACAGTTCGACCATCGGGTAGAGATGCAACGTTAACCGCTTCTGCGCCTTCTTTCACAAATAAACCCGGCACATTTTGCATCAACCGTGTTCCCAAACGACCGGGACCTGCAACCATTTCAGGAAAATCGCGACAAGCTTGCGCAACATCTTGGTGAATTTGATCAGTGCTAATTGTTAAATTTCTAATTGCGCGAGCAAGGCCTAGTAATGAAAAGAGAAAGAGCGGAGCGCCGCAGCCATCAACACTAGTAAGTACAACTTTTTCACCGCTCATTGCTTCTACCTCTGCTTTGATCGCTAGCTGCAAAGGATGCGTTGGTTCCATATAAGTTTCGGTTGGCCAACCATTAATTACACATGTTGCAAGCATTCCAGCATGCTTTCCGCTGCAATTCATAGCTAAACGTGTTGGCTCTGAAGTACGTCGAAGCTCTTCATCCAAAGGTCGATCCAAGATGCATTGCAGCGAGTGTTCATCAAGACCGACCTTGGCCAAAATTGCTTGTGCGCCTTGTTGATGCATTGGTGTTCCTGAATGCGATGCACACACCAAAGCAAGTAAACGTGGCTCGATAGCTAACCCTGCTCGCACCATGGCAGATGCCTGGATTGATTTCAGCGATGATCTGGAATAAATATCTAAAGTTGGATCGCCCATCTGAAACAAAATTGATCCATCAGCGTTTAACAAAACAATGTGACCTGCATGAACAGATTCAACAACACCGCTACGTGTGACTTCAGCTAAAACTTCACCCAGCATGCTTTCTGGTTTCAATTATTCGCTCTGGCGTTCTAGTGAAGACCAGAGGTGTGCCTGAAGTTCGTGACCACTAGCTGCCATGTCGTATGCGCTAAATAGCTGTCCTTCAACAAGGCCATACAAACGAACACCTTCGTCAACAGTTTTTGCAGATGGAGCGGCGTACCCGCGATCTAAAACAAGTTGAATCTTTGGACCATCAAACTGTCCAACCCAACCTTCCGTGATTCCGGTGTTGTGCGACATAACAACTTCTAGAACATTGTTGGGCTTAACGCGCCAGAAACCAGCTTCTTGATGCTGGGGGCGAACAATTTCACCTTCAGCATCCAAAATCCAAGAACGTGAAAAATAATTCAAGAAATTGCGACCATCATGGTTAAAGACAACCTCTTGTGCGTATTCGAAGGCTGGAACACCTGGATATTCGCCGCGACCTTTTCCGCGCCAGGTGCCAACAATCCATGCCAATGGATTGAGTTCAGGATGCAAACCTTCAGGGATTGTAAAAACCATTACGGACGTTGCCTCCAGTTAGTAATACGTCGCGCTTGTGATTGGCGACCTTTAAATGCATAAACAACGAGTGCAACACCCAGTGCGATGGCTACAAGGCCAAGGATTACTGATGTGAACAACTCCATGGCGTAAGAATAGCGGTTAAACAATCACCTGTTGCGAGGCTGGAATTCCATCAACGCTCAGCGTTGCATCTGGTGGCGTATTTCTTTTGACCATCGCTAGTGCAATTGTTCCTAGTTCATGGTGACGGGCCACCGTGCCAACAAAACCAACAACTACTCCATCATTTTCAACCTTGGTACCAGCTGCTGGAAAACCAACATCGCTACCATCAAGGTGCAGCATTACTAAACGACGTGGTGGATTACCTAAGTTATAAATCTTTGCAACAGTTTCTTGGCCGCGATAGCAACCCTTTTTCATATGTACCGCGCCATTTAAAACACCGAGTTCATTCGGAATTGATTTGTGGTCTGTTTCAAAACCAATACGTGGGCGATGCGCTGCGACTCTTTCAGCATCCATGGCCCACGTTCCGACCTGTGTTGCTACGCCACCAAATGTTTGCTTCATTTCTTCAAGCTCCGTGCGTGGAACTAAAGCAAATGGCCCACCGATTTCTGTTGGTGCACCAGGTGCTCGCAAAACCACATATTTATCGCTGACATCTGCAACATCAACGCGAAGCATGAACTTCATCTTGGTTAAGTACTCGACTAAATTGTCGCTATAGCCAGGATCTAAAACCAAAAATGTCGCGCTGCCGTCATCAACTAAATTAAATTGATATTCCACATGCCCTTTGGCATCCAAAATCATTCCGGGCATCCACACACCGGGTTGTAGATCGCTGACAAACTGAGTTGTTAAATCATGTAGCCACTTCAGGCGATCTTCACCTGACACAGAAATCACTGAATAATGTGAAAGATCTGCCCACGCAGTTCCTGCTTCAAGTGCGCGTTGTTCTTTTACTGGTTCCCCAAAATGCCAAACAGCACCTTTATCAGGACCATCTTCAACAAGAACCGCGCTCATAGCCTAAGCCTAACTAGAAATTAAACTAGCGGCTTAACGCAGGCAGCGCAGGTGCCGGTGATTGCAAAGTGCGTTACATCAGTCTTGAAGCCGTAATCATCGGCTAAAGAGTTCACAAAGTTAGCTGCGACTTCAATTGGAGCATCTCCGATAGATCCGCACTTATCGCAGACAAGGTGCAGGTGAGTTAACTCTTCAGCTGCGTGATAAGTCGCTCCACCATGGCCCAAGTGAGTGTGTTGAACTAATCCAACATTTTCAAGGGTTTCTAGGTTGCGATATACAGTTGAAAGATTGATTCCAGGATGTGTTTGGCGAACCTTTTCAGCAACTTCTTCGGGTGTTGCATGTCCCAATGCGCGAACTGCAGAAAGAACTAATTCGCGTTGCGGAGTTAAACGCAATCCTTTTTCATGAAGCTCATGTTTTCCGGCCATGTGAGAACTCTACCTGTCTACCCTGTTAGGGCTTACTTTGAGCGTGCGCGAAGGAGAAGAAGGTAGATCTCGCAGCCAAGGCAGAAGTTAAATGCCGCGTTCAAGAAAGCTGCACCTAGCGCACCAGCAACTGCGATAGTGAAAACAAGATCTAGACCAGTTACCGCGCCAATAATTGCAACAACTGCAAAGAGTAAACCAACTCTTTGTGCAAACTGTGGCGGCTTAACTTCTTCAGTTGGAACTTCGCCCTTAAGGCGAGGCTTCACAATTGTTTTATAAATAAATGCATACGGTGTGAACTGCGGTCCCTTAAATGCACCGATTGCAAAAACTAATGCCTGCACAACGATGAACCACACATTGTTAGTTGCGAGCGCTGCTGCCAATACAACTGTTGTGATTGCCGCGCCAAAACGTGGGCCACGTGCATCGATAAGAACTGTGCTCTTTGCTGAATTTGTTACCTGTGTCATTTTTAATCCTTTGTGTTGTTTAGTGTGTTTGGTAAAACGGCATTAATTGTTGGATGAAGAAACAATTAAGCGATACACAAGGAAGCAGTCATACGGCCGTAATCAATTACACGGCGCTTAGTGGCTGCTAACAACATGACTTAAGAGTAAACAAGCTCGCGCACTTTCGCGAGTTGCAACTAATTCGCATTAAGCGATGGAGGCAATCGCCTTCAGCACCTGATCACGCTTAGGTGCACCCATTGCTCGGCCTACTTCATGCCCCCGTGAATCCAAGAACAAGGTTGTGGGGGTGCTGCGGATATCTAGCTTGCGCACTAGTTCAAGGTTGGCTTCAGCATCGACTTCGACATGTGCCACATCAGCCATATCGGCGGTGACATCTTCAATCAGCAACCTAGTAGCTCGGCACGGTCCGCAGAAGACGGTCGAGAACTGCAAAAGGGTTGCCCTAGAGCCCAAATCCGCCCCGATCATCGCTGGCGTAATCAATCCCTTATCGGACTTGACCACCACCTTGCCCCGCGAGCGGTTATGCCAAAACCCAAAGGCGGTAGCGATAGCCAGCACGATGACAATTGGAAGCAAAGATTTCACGGGAGTAGTCTGTCTCAATGGCGAAGGTTCTGCTACTTACGAACACTCTTGGTGCCAGCGCAGAGGTGCTTCCAGCACTGGGTTTACTGCAGCACCAAGTAAAG
>JBILNA010000033.1:0-7570 GCA_044375255.1 Candidatus Planktophila sp. | reverse complement strand
CGAACTCGTAGTTTAGGGCTCAGGCTCAAATAAGGGAAATCCGCCTAATGAACTACATTGTTGTAATTCAGGCCACAGATCAGTTGCGTTTTACGCTGAAAATGGAGCTGGCCAACAAGAGCGCCAACCCGATGAAAACAGCCCCTGCCCCGGATGCTGCGGCCAAGGTTCCAGCAGTTGCTGGCACCAGGAATTGGCCGAATCTATTGCCCATCAAACGAGCTGAAACTGCAAGTGCGCGCTCGCTACTTTCGGTCTTTTGAGAAACCAATGACATGGTTAATGGCTGCCCAACACCCAGAGAGAAACCTGCAATAAAGACGATTGCTCCTAATGTAACTGGCGTATGAGCAAATGCCATCGCACCGCAACACAGCGTTGAAATGATTGTGCTCCACCACAGCAATTGAAAAGTAGAAAATCGCTGGCTTAAACGCCCCAGGAAAAAGCGGGACATCATTGTTGTTCCCGCGCGAATAGCCAGGATTGCACCAATTGCGTACGGAGAGAAATTGTTCTCTGTTCCAAACAGCGGTAAGAAAACAACTAAGACATCAGCTACTGATGAGATTGCGAGTGAAACATAAATCGCAGCCATGATACCTGGGCGCTTTATCAGCTTTGCTGCAGCTCTGAATGTTCCTTCAGCATTCTCTTTCGCTTCGACTGTAGGTCTTTCATTTCGCCATTTAATTACGGGAACAAGTGCGATGATTGTTAAAACTACAGCTAGTAAAAACGCATTCGAGGTTGATTCTGGAAGAGTGCCGTTTGATCCTGCAACAATGCTTGCAAAAATTGGTCCTAACATATGACCAACAGATGCACTAAATGTATAGAAGCCAAAGTATCTGTCATAACTTGCACGAGGTGCTCGCAAAGCAACCATTGATTGCCCGCCAACCATACAAGCCAAATGTGCAAGACCAGCGGCGGTAGTTGCAATACCAAGGGTTACAAGATTGTTTGCAAAGATCAATGCACCGGAAGTTAACATCATCGCGATAGTTCCGAAAATAATGAACTTAGCTTCACCTAATTTGCCGACCAAAGACCCAAATTGCAAAGCAAGTAATACTGGAAAGAGCGCGTACAAAGCTGCAATCAATCCAACTTGAGCAGCATTAGCGTCTAGTTCAATTGCGCGATAAGTAATCATCGGGCGAAGAACGTAAATTGTTGCCTGGGTAAGCGTGGATGAAACCAGAAGTGGCTTCGCCCAGGGCAAAAGCTTTTCTGAACTCATTTACTTCTTGTTAGCTAACTTCTTCTTAAAGTTCCAAACTAACGGCCCGATTATCACTATAAACAAGACAAGGTAGAGAACTTTTGAGAGTGAGGTTCCATAGAGAGCACTCACATCTCCTGCGCTGATTTGCAGAGTACGTCTCATTTGCAACTCTGCCATAGGACCAAGAATTAAGCCGATGATTAATGGTGTGATTGGAACTCCAAATCTACGGAATGCAAAGCCAATTATTCCGACTCCTAGCGCGATCCATAAGTCAAAGATTGCATTATTCGCAACATAAGCACCCATCAACGCAAAACAAGTGATACCTGAAAACAGATATGGGCGCGGAATATGCAACAGCTTTGCCCAAACCCTCACAAAAGGAAGATTAAGCAACAGCAAAAGTGTGTTCCCGATGAATAGAGAAGCAATCAAAGTCCAAACAATATCCGGATTAGTTACAAACAAAAGTGGTCCGGGTTGAATGTTGTACGACTGGAAAGCAACTAAAACAACTGCTGCAGTTGCTGTCGTAGGTAAACCAAGTGCCAGCAATGGGACTAACGCACCAGCAGCGTTTGCATTATTGGCAGCTTCGGGGCCAGCAACACCTTCGATTGCACCTTTTCCAAACTCTTCCTTATGTTTCGACAACTTTTTTTCTGCGGCATAACTTAGGAAAGTTGGAATCTCTGAACCACCGGCGGGAATAACACCCAGTGGAAATCCGATTGCAGTTCCACGGAGCCATGGACGCCATGATCGCTTCAAATCTTGGCGAGTCATCAACGCTCTGCCCTTCATTGGAATAATGCTCCAACCAGTATTTCGCGCACGACCTGCGATATACAACGCTTCGCCAATGGCAAACAAAGAGACAATTACTGTAACCGTTTCAATTCCATCAATAGCTTGAAGATTTCCAAATGTAAGTCGTACCGCACCAGATTGAAGATCAGATCCAACTAATCCAAGTGTTAGACCCACTCCTAATGCAGCCAAGCCTCTAATCCTTGAGCTTCCCAAAAGAGTTCCTACTGTTGCAAAAGCTATGAGCATTAAGGCGAAGTAATCTGCCGCGGTTACGGCAATTGCCCAACCAGCAAGAGATGGCGCTGCAAATGCCAAAATACCTGTCGCAATTGTTCCCGCCACGAATGAACCAATTGCCGCTGTTGCGAGTGCTGAACCAGCACGCCCACGCTTTGCCATTTGGTGGCCTTCAAGAGCGGTGATTACAGAACCTGACTCGCCTGGAGTATTTAAAAGAATAGAAGTTGTTGATCCGCCGTACATCGCACCGTAGTAGATAGCAGCAAACATAATTAATGCAGAAGCCGGGCTAACTGTGTATGTAATCGGCAAGAGCAATGCAATAGCCAGCGCTGGTCCGATACCCGGCAAAACGCCAACCAATGTTCCAAGGATTGTTCCGAGCAGACCGAACATTAAATTGGTAAGGGTTAGCGCGCCTGCAAAACCAGTAATCAGTGATTCAACATTACTCATTAGATTCCTCCCAGAATTCCGGAAGGAAGATTCACATTAAGTCCACGAGTAAAACTAAAATAAACAATTGCAGAAAAAACTATTGATATAGCTAAATTCTTAAGAACATTTCTTGCACCGAATGCAAATGAGACACCAAAAAAGGCGACTGAGGATGCAACTATAAATCCTGCTCGCTCAATTAGTAATGGGTATGTAGCCATTGAAGCTGCAACAAGTAACAAACTCTTAAAATCAGTTTTATTTATGGTGTCACCAAATTCGGTTCCCTCTGGCTGACCAAGATTACCTAAGAAAATCTGAATCATAATTCCAATTGAAACTAAAATTACGAATCCTGAAACTAGGTATGGGAAAATCTGTGGACCGATCGTGCCCGACGCCGGAGGCACCAACATATTCTTTGTATCGAAAAGAACAATTACACCAAGCACCAAGAGAGAGCTCGCAAATGCGAGCTCCCCCTTGATGCCTTTGGTTTTCAAGTGTTTATGCCAAACCAAGTGTTACTAGAGTGGCAGTGATGTCCTTCTTCTGATCTGCTAAGAATGAAACGAAATCCTTACCGTAGAGGTTTAGATTCTGCCAATCTTTTGCAATCAGGGTTGCCTTCCACGCAGCTCCTGCACGGGTGACATCAACAGCCTTCATCCAGTTCAGGCGTTCTGCCTCTGTAAGTGATGATGAAGCGCTAAGACCACGCCAGTTACCAAATACAAATGGAATCCCTTGCTGTGTCAAGGTTTTTCCCTTGATTGAAGCAAGTGGCTTTGCTGATGAAAGCGCAAGCACTCGTAGAGTTCCAGCCTTTACCTGCGCTGTGAATTCAGATGTACCTGAAACGCCAGCAATAGTCTGTCGGCTTAGAACTGAGGTGATTACTTCTCCACCACCGCTGTAAGGAATGTAATTCATATCAGTTGCTTTCATTCCATTTCGCTCGACCAGTAGACCCATGAATACATGGTCGACAGTTCCCTTAGATCCACCAGCAATTGCTAGCTTTGGGTTGGCCTTAATGTCATCAAGTAATTGATTAATAGTGCGGTACTTAGAGTTAGCGGGAACAACAATCGCTTCCCACTCTCGCATCAAGCCTGCAACATTTGCAGAACTTTCAAGTTTCAACGCTGACTTTGTAGATGCAACTCCTGCAACCATTGCAAAGCCATTGATAAGTGAAACATCACCGCGGGCCTTTTGATCTTGGAAGTATCCAAGACCGACAGTGCCTGATCCGCCAGACTTATATGAAACTGTATAATCTGAAAGCATGCCTTCTGCCTTCATTGCATCAGCGAATGCGATAGCAGTTGTTCCGTAGCCACCGCCAACACCTGAAGCTGCAACCCACTCAAGCTTTGATAATGCCTTTACATCTTTGTACCACCACTTTGTTTGGCCCTTATATGAACCTGTTGGTACAACCATGCATGTTAAATCTGAGCCTTCAACTCCACGGCCCTTTGCAATCTTGTTAGTTTTTGCTGATGCCGCTGTGCAGTCATCACCAACTACTGCCTTGTCTGCTGGCTTTACCGCAGCTTGCGCTGGAAGAGTTGTGCTTGCCATGACAGCAACTGCAGTTGCCGCAATAGCCAAGCGGATAAAAGAGGTCTTTCTCATCGATGAGTTCTCCATATTTTCCTGCCCCCGAGGGTGAGGGATAGAGAGAAACTAGTCGTAACGGAAGGGATTTGTAAGGGTTTTTAGTATCAAAAAGGTAACAAAATCGCTGAAATTACAGAAGCTCTGAAACAACAACACCTAGGCGAGAAAGCTCAGACTTGCCACCATCAAATGCTGTTAAAACAAAGGGTTTGCCATCGGGAAGGATTGCATAAGTATGTTCAAAGTGTGACCCACGCGACTTATCTATTGAAACAACGGTCCAATTATCGGCCAACACCTTAGTACGGGCGGAACCACGGGTAATCATGGGCTCGATCGCTAAAGCAAAACCAGGAACGATCTCTGGACCGTTGCCTGCCTTACCAAAGTTAAGTACATGCGGTTCTTGATGCATTTCAGTACCAATTCCATGACCACCATACTCCTGCAAAATTCCATACTTACCTTGCGAGTTTGTGTACTGCTCAATTGCATAACCAATATCGGAAAGTCTTGCACCATTCTTGCCCGCTGCAATCCCCCGCCACATAGATTCTTCACACACAGCCATTAACTTTTGATCCTCGGGATCTATAGCACCAATTCCAATTGAAAATGCCGCATCTCCGTGCCAGCCTTCGATTATCGCGCCGCAGTCAATTGACACCACATCGCCATCGTTGATTACTCGATCGCCAGGGATTCCGTGAACAATTTCATCATTTACTGAAACGCAGATTGTTGCCGGAAAGCCGTGATATCCCTTGAAGTTTGAGGTCGCACCATTGCGCTTGATTACTGCTTCAGCAATCGTATCTAATGCGCTCGTTGTCATCCCTGGCTTGATCGCTTCACGGATTGCTTTGTGAATTTCGGCTACAACTAAACCCGCACGACGCATGGTCTTTAGTTGATCAAGGGTCTTTACCTGAATAGCCATAAGAGAAAACTTACTGAGCGACGCGGCTTAGGGCTGAGATTGCGCTATCTGTAATGTCTTCAACAGCTCCAACTGCACTAACAGATATCAATAATCCTTCGTTGCGATAGAAGGAGATGATCGGTGCGGTCTGCTCTGCATAGACTTCTAGACGGCGCTTGATGACATCTTCTTTATCGTCGACACGCTTTTCGATCTCTGCACGCTGCAATAGGCGCGCGATGATCTCTGCATCTGGTGCTGAAAACTCTAAAACCGCTTGAAGTGGCGTCTTCTTTTCTGAGAGGATTGCCCGTAAAACTTCGGCTTGAGCAACATTTCGTGGAAAGCCATCCAGAATAAATCCGTTAGCAACGTCATCATGAGTCAAACGATCTTTAACCATCTCATTTGTAACTGAGTCTGGAACTAACTCTCCACGGTCCATAAAAGTTTGTGCTTGTTTTCCCAACTCTGTTCCAGCTTTTAAGTTGGCTCGGAAAATATCACCAGTAGAGATATGTGGAATTGAAAAGTGTGCAGCTAGGAATTGCGCTTGCGTTCCCTTGCCAGCACCTGGTGGACCTACCAGGACTAAACGCATTACTTAAGGAATCCCTCGTATGAACGCTGTTGTAGCTGAGATTCAATCTGCTTTGCAGTATCCAAACCAACACCAACAACGATCAAGATTGCAGTTCCACCAAATGGGAAGTTTTGTGTTGCTCCGAAGAGAACAAGTGCAGCAATTGGAATGACCGCAACTAGAGCAAGGTACATAGAACCCGGTGCTGTGATGCGTGAAAGAACATATTGCAAGTACTCAGATGTTGGCTTTCCGGCACGGATACCTGGAACGAAACCACCATACTTCTTCATGTTATCTGCAACCTCATCTGGGTTGAATGTGATTGCAACATAGAAGTATGTAAAGAAAACAATGAGTGATGCGTAAGTTAGAACGTAAATAATGTTGTCACCATTTACAAAGTTACGGCTAACCCAAACAGCCCAACCAGCTGTACTGCCTGTGAAATTCACGATCAGTGATGGGATGTATAGCAATGATGATGCGAAAATTACTGGGATAACACCAGCCTGGTTTACCTTGATTGGAATGTAGGTGCTGGTTCCACCATATGCCTGACGTCCAACCATGCGCTTGGCATATTGAACTGGAATACGGCGTTGAGCCTGCTCAACAAAGACAACTGCGGCAACAATCAGAACACCTACGGCCAAGATGAAGAAGAATGCGAAGAGACCCTTCTGCAATCTAATTGACCAAAGCTGGCTTGGGAAGCTTGCTGCGATAGATGTAAAGATCAAGATTGACATACCGTTACCAACACCGCGATCTGTAATGAGTTCACCAAGCCACATAACAACTGATGTACCAGCAGTCATTACAACGATCATTGTGATGATTCGCTGCCATGAAGTGTCAGGGATGATTGCAAGGTCGCAACCTGCGATCAAACGTCCTGGTGTACGAGCAACTGCAATCAAACCTGTTGACTGCAAGATTGCCAAACCAATTGTTAAATAACGTGTGTACTGAGTTAGCTTCGCAGTTCCTGACTGCCCCTCTTTCTTAAGAGTTTCAAAACGAGGAATTACAACAGTTAACAATTGCACGATGATCGAAGCGGTGATGTAAGGCATGATTCCTAAAGCAAAGACAGAGAGCTGAATAAGCGCTCCACCACTGAATAGGTTAATCAAGCCGAACAATCCGCCAGTCTCGGCTGAGGCCAAACATTCCTTCACATTTGTGTATGAAACACCAGGTGTCGGAACAAGTGAACCAAAGCGGAACAAAGCCATGATTGAGAGAGTGAAGAAGATCTTGTTGCGCAGATCTGGCGTCTTAAAAGCGGTAGCAAATGCGGTAAGCATTTATCTTCTCCTCTGTCTCTTTCTTCTTAAAAAGTTCGCTTATTAGAGAACGTTTGTTGTGCCGCCGGCTGCAGTGATCTTGTCTACAGCAGATGATGAGAAAGCGTGTGCAGTAACACTCACCTTGACATCAATATCGCCGTTTCCAAGCACCTTTACAGGCAAGCTATCGCGAACAGCACCCTTTGCAATCAAATCTGCAACAGTTACATCGCCACCCTTAGGGAATAGCGCATTAATTGTTGAAACATTGACTGCCTGGTATTCGATGCGTGCTGGATTCTTAAATCCACGAAGCTTTGGCAAGCGCATTACGAGAGGTAGCTGACCACCTTCGAAACCTGCACGAACTGTGTTACGAGCACGTGTTCCCTTACCACCGCGACCCGCGGTCTTAC
>JBILNA010000032.1:0-7716 GCA_044375255.1 Candidatus Planktophila sp. | reverse complement strand
ATTGATAAAACTTTCCGAGAAATCCTCCCCCAATACAATTGCCGCCGTTTCTAGATCAAATTCTGAAAGTAAAACTAACCGTGAAATCTTTGATTTGTTTTCTGCGTTCATAGAATTGATAGTTTCAAGGGCTAGAACGGCAAGCGGACTAGACCCGGATTCAATGTCAAAATTTAAACTTTGATTGCCCCGCGCAATGGAGCGAGTAATCATCTGAACCGCTGCCGGCCAACCATCACACTTCTGGAGCAAGGTACGTGAATGTTCATTGTCGATGTCTGCACCATTAAGATCGGCAATTCGAGAAACTTCTTCGGGCGAAAATTTTAAGTCTTGACTGGTGATGAGACTTAGATTTCCAAGACTTGCATATCTGGCTAACGAGGTGGCGGGGGTAAATCGTCGAATAATCACTAAGTGCACGTTGTCTGGAAGATGATCAATCAGATCTTGGGAAAAATCTGTAACTTGAGGGTTATCTAAGGCTCCATTATTGAGTACAAAATTGAATCCACTCTTTATTTCACCAACAGCTGCCGTTAGTTTTTTAATATTGTGAAAGGCGTTAGGACTTGGTTCTTTTTCAAAATCGGATGCAAAGCCAGGAAAAACCATTCGGATTGATTCAAGAACATGTGCAAAAAAACTTTGCATAGAATCTTGAGGATCTACCGTGAGCCATACTGTTGGACGATCAACGGTTTGCGCCCATTGGGATACCAACGAACTCTTTCCAAAACCAGCTGGAGCTGCAACTACCGTGACCCCCGGAAGGTCGGTTTCAAAAAGATGGAAAAGGTGCTTGCGTGAGATGGCGCTGGCTGGGATTGCCGGTGGGAGCAAGCGCGAGCGATCAATCGAAGGGGTGAGAATCTCTTTGCCGCTCATGGGTTAAGGGTGATGCTTGAGCGCGCAGGAGGCAAGGCGACATCACCCCACTTGGGGTGAGATGTAGAGGTTATTTAATTAGGCGAAAGTTCCTGTAACCAAGAAGTAAACGCGGCGTGCAACTGAAACCGCATGGTCTGCATATCGCTCGTAATAGCGACCCAATAAGGTCAGATCAATAGCTGATTCCAGGCTCAAGCCGGTCTCATCTTTGATGATGGTCGCAATAACTTTTTTGTGAAGGTCATCCATCTCATCGTCATCACGCTCGACCTGAAGAGCCATCTCTGTGTCGCGGGTGGTGATAACGGCGGCCACCATGATCGATAGCTTTTCAGCCACATGACCCATTTCAGTAAATGGCAAAATAAGTGCGTCTGGAATTGCACAATCTGGGTGGCGCAGTCTGGCTACCTTTGCGATGTGGTGCGCCAAATCGCCCATGCGCTCAAGATCTGCGCTCATGCGCATCGCCGTTACCAAAGCCCGAAGGTCTGATGCCACTGGCTGTTGACGGGCAATGATGTCGATGATTCGGGCATCTAGTTCGTGCTGAAAATCATCGATTTTGATATCTGAGGCGATGACTTCTTCGGCCAAAGTTAAATCAGCAGATTGGACCGCCTTCGAGGCCTTGACCATTGAAGCGGTAACCATGTTTGTCAGGTCAACTAGTGACTGAGAAACACCATCTAATTCATCTTGGTATGCCGAGCGGATAAGAGCCATGGGGTAAAGATAGGGCTACATGCTGAACATACGCAATCTAAAGGGTAAACGGACGGTTAACTCGGCTTTTGTACCGATACAGTTTCGGCATGCTCTTTAAACGACAGGTGGTCGAACCTTCAACCACGGTCGCTTTGCCCGAATTACTACTTCGCACCTTAGAAAATCTTGATGGAGACTCATTGATTCTCGCCCCGGGTGATGTGGCTACCTTCAAAACCCCGGGAGTAGAAAAACTAGGAATTCTGCGTGATGGAAGACTTGATAATCCCGAGCTACTTGCCACCGTTCGAGTCGTAAGGCGTTCAAATGTAAAGCAAACCGGGCGCATTGATTTGCCACGAGGGCCGATCGGTGAAGGTAAGCACGAGTTAACTGTCAATGTACTGCCCTTAACTGAAAACCAGTATGTCTTGGTGTTGATTTCAGATGAGAGCGAAGCACAAAGAATTCATGATGTTCGTCGAGATTTTGTTGCAAATATTTCCCATGAACTAAAAACTCCCATCGGTGCTCTATCGCTACTAAGTGAGGCGGTTCTTGGGGCTAAGGATGAGCCAGAGTCTGTCGTTAAATTTGCAACGCGCATGCAATCTGAAGCAAAACGTTTGACCGATCTAGTTCAGGAGATCATCAATCTTTCTCGCTTACAAGATTCTGATCCATTGCAAGAACCAACTGAAGTTTCGGTTGCCTATTTGGTCAAGGAAGCCATTGATCAATCTCAGATCAATGCGGAGAACCGCGGAGTAACTGTAACTTTCCATGAGGAATCCGAAGCAACAATTTTGGGTGACAGAGATCAGTTAATTATGGCTTTGCAAAATTTAATTGACAATGCAATCAATTATTCGCCGGAAAATACCAAGGTTGCAGTCATCAGTCGGGTCAAAGATCACATCGTAGAAATATCGATAACCGATCAAGGAATAGGTATTCCAGAAGCAGATTTAGTTCGAATTTTTGAGCGTTTTTATCGCGTAGATCCTGCGCGTTCCCGACAAACAGGAGGAACTGGCTTGGGCTTATCAATTGTTAAGCACGTGGCTGCTAAACACGGAGGAGATGTAAAGGTGTGGAGCGCCGAAAATGTCGGGAGTACATTCACATTAATGTTGCCAGAATACAGCGGCTCTTTGGGGGATAAAGAATGACCAGAATTCTAATTGTTGAAGATGAAGCATCATTTTCCGAAGCATTGGCTTTCCTGCTCACCAAAGAGGGATTTGAGACCGCTATTGCCGAAGATGGCCGACAGGCGATCAACATGTTTAATGCTGATGGTGCTGATCTTATTCTTCTAGATTTGATGATTCCTGAAGTCTCAGGTGTCGAAGTTTGTCGAACAATTCGCACCCAGTCCCAGGTTCCAATCATTATGTTGACCGCAAAAGATGCTGAAATCGACAAGGTGGTAGGACTTGAATTAGGAGCCGATGATTACGTTACAAAGCCATACTCATCACGAGAGTTAATCGCTCGAATTAAAGCGGTCTTGCGTAGAGGATTAACCGAAGATGGTTCCAATCAAGATCAAGACTTACTCGAAGTTGGACCAATTCGCTTGAACATTGGTAAGCATCAAGTTTTTGTGAATGGAAACCCAGTAGCTCTGCCTCTAAAGGAGTTTGAATTACTTGAATTCCTGATGCGAAATTCTGGACGTGTATTGACTCGTTCTCAGCTAATCGATCGTGTGTGGGGCGGGGATTATTACGGAGACACAAAGACCCTTGATGTTCATATCAAGCGTTTACGTGCAAAGGTAGAATCAGATCCTGCTAACCCCGTTTTAATTCAAACTATTCGTGGCCTTGGCTACAAACTTGAAAACGCTTAGTCCTGAGAATTTCGGATCATTCGTTGAAAAAACTTACCGGGTTTGCGAGTGCTTGCAGTGTCCTCGCCCATCTTTACAAAACCTAAATTTTCATATGCTGCAATGGCACTGAAGTTATCTGTCCAAACGCCTAAGCCCTGAACTTTCCAATCTTTATCTTGTTGATCAATATAGGTAAACATCGCCCGCATTAAGCCTTTTCCACGAAAGTTGGGATCGCTCCAGCAGCCACCTATCCAGCACGTTGCACCGAAATCTCCCTTAAGGACTTCTATGTAAAGCATCGCTGCATCCGCACTGTCTACTGATGCAATCAAGAAATCATTCTTTTCAAACTTTAATCGCCAGGTTGCTTCATCTTCAGCACTTTCAGCATCAAAGGTTCCACCAAAGGCATGGCCACTATCTTCAAGTGCCCTCAGACGGATGGCGCGCACACGTTCCCATTGATCAGGTGTTAACAGTTCTACAACTGGGATTGTGATCATGGATTAATTGTGCCAGTTGCAATGCGCTCTCGAGCTACTTTCATTGCAGGTGGTTCGGGTCCAAGAATTGCAAGGAAGATATCAAGGCTTACACGTGAAATACGAAGCCACATCTTGGATCGGGGTTTCAATCCCAGTAAATCTAATTCGCGCGGATCAAGGGTTGCAATGGCAGCATTAGAAATAACTTTATAGAAAAACTTGCCCGCTCCCCCAAAAGGTGGATTCATAATGAATCGAACTACTTCCTCTGTTCGTTCGACTCGCGCCAAATCATTTGCTCTAAAGTCATTAAGAGTTGCCTCTAGCTCTGCAACTGACATCGGTGCATTTGTTAAACCAAGTGGAATCGCACTCTTGCTCCATTGGGCAACATAGGCATCTGCTCCCTGATCAATTGGATAGCCAAGTGCAAGGTGTGCCTTTAAAAATGAATCGGTGAATGCACAGTGAACCCACAATAAGAAACGGGGATCTTTTGCTTTGTAACTTTGGTGCCCACCTTGTTTATTGGTGAAATCACCTTTGACATGATCATGCATTGTGTTGACACGAGCAGCTTCGCGTTCAATAACTTCTTCTGCGGCAAAGGTTGTCACTGTTAACCATCTTGTTGTTCCAGCAAGTCGCCCTAGGGGATCTGTTTCATACCGTGAATGTTCGGCGACTCCAGCTAACGGTGCAGGATGGGCCGCCTGTAACAAAAGAGCGCGAACGCCTCCGACTAAAGTTGCGATAGTTCCGTGTACTTGCCACACCGCACTATCTGGTCCAAATAAGCCGGGACCACTTCCGAGTCCAATTGAATTCACCCAATCTGGTCGACCATCTTTTGAACCAGAGACGTTTTCCCGAAACTTGTCCGCCAAAGGTTTAGTCAGTGGGAATGTATGAAGTTCGAACACGAGGCAATGCTATTGAATCGATAAATCTCACGCCAATTGAAAAAAATGGAAATCCTTAGGATTATTTTGAGTCTTCAAAATCCTTCAAGGTTCCATTAGCCACATGCACTGACTTTTGCCACGCTAATTCGCGACCCCTTCGTGTAAAAGTAATCCTTGGCGGACGAATTGGAATTGCCTTGGTTGATAACTTGGCTACAGATCCATCCAAAAAGCGTTCAGCATCATCAGGTTCACCTACTCGCACATTCCAGCCTTTAGATTCAAAACTTCCTGTGTCAAAAGTACAACTCTTAGGAATCCAAATCGTCGCAAAACCCTTTTTCACAATTAAGGGATAGGCGAAAATCTCAATGATTGGAACTCTTGCTAATGTGCGAATCCAAGTTGGACCCTTCCAAAAATCAAATTTAGCAAAAGCTTCTTCAGGAATATCGTTCCAGCCTAAAACTGACATCTTCCCTCCCCTCCGCTAGCACTTTACTGATCTAAAAACCCTCGTGATCGCACTTGCACCATTCGCGCTTGAATGAACCGACATCACAATGTACCCGATAGGCGGTTGACCTATCTTCCATTTACATGGCATTGAGACTGAAAGCCGCACCCTTCCAAAACCCGACTTACTCTTAGTAACTGACTCAGTGAAGATTAGTCATCCCGGTCTAGTGAGCGTTGTTCTAATTTGTACTTTCTGTCCCGGACAAACAGTTTCTGCAACAACATTTACCCTTCCAGGCATGTGCTGTGACTTATGCGGATAATCCGTCCTGCCCGAGCAATCGTCGGGAAGATTCACCCTGGTATCGGTAAAACTCCTATTAACGAATGCATTGAGTTTGGGCGCATTTCCATTCAAAGGGACGACTTGGCTACCTATTCCTGTTGTCGCAACTAAGGCTATAGCTACAAACATTTTACTTCTCTTCAAAATCCACTCCATTGCTGAATGATTAAGGAAGCATCAATTCCTAATGAGACACAACTTGATTCTTGTGGATAATTAGCAAAGCGAAATAGGGGTACCCCTTTATGACATAAAATCAATACTGAACTAGTAGCCGACTCAGGCTGAGATAACACCTGTTCCCAGAAGAATCAGAAGCAGCATTCCCAAGGCGATTCTGTAAACAATGAATGGCATGAAGCTCTTCGTTGATACAAACTTGAGCAACCAGGCAATAACCAGGTACCCCACTACAAAAGCAATTCCGGTTGCGACAGCGGTTTCAGTTAATGAGAAAACATTACTTTCTGTCGACGAGACGGCTCCCTGAAGTTGATAAAACCCACTGCCAAAAACTGCAGGCAATGCTAAAAGGAATGAGTAACGCAGAGCAGCTTCGCGTTTATAACCAAGGAATCGGCCCATGGCAATAGTTGCGCCAGAACGCGAAACACCTGGCATCAAAGCCAAAGCTTGTGCAAACCCATACATAATTCCGTGACGATTGGTTAATTGATCCAAAGATCGCTCACGTTTTCCATAGGTATCTGCCAAACCAAGAATCACACCAAAGACGATCAAGGTTGTTGCGATTAGCCATAGTGAACGAAGATTGTTTTCAATAATGTCGCTGCCGAGATATCCGAGAACAACGATTGGAACCGTTCCAACAATTATCAACCAACCGATTCGAGCTTGTGACTTGGCTTCTCCGATTAATTCCTTGCGCTGAACCACTTGCTCAAACCACGAGCGAAGAATCGCAGCAATATCTTTTCTAAAGTAGATCAGGACAGCTAATTCAGTGCCTATCTGAGTGATTGCTGTAAAGCGGGCTCCTGGGTCATTTGCCCCGTCCATGAACTCGCCGAAAATGCGTATGTGGGCACTAGATGAAATTGGCAGGAACTCGGTAAGACCCTGAATGATTCCAAGAAAAATTGCTTCGATCATCTCGCCCTCCAATCCGCACGTAGAGTCCAATAGTAACGAGCAAAGTCGCATTAATCATCGAAAGGTATATTTGAGGCATGAAAGCCAGCCTCGCACTTGAAGAACTAAAGGGCTTCGGCAAGAGAAGCAGAGTCAGCGACCTTGCGCGTTTCTATAAAACTGGCCCGGGTGAATACGCTGAAGGTGATCTCTTTCTTGGTGGAACAGTTCCTCAGACACGATCCGTTGCAGGCACATACAAGAAAATGGAGCTTGCGGAAGTTCAAAAACTATTTGATTCGCCGTTTCATGAAGCACGTTTGTGTGCCGCAATTATACTGAACTTACAATTTAAGGCCGCGAAATCACTTCAAGATCGTAAGAAGATATTTGAGTTTTACTTAAAGCAAGTGAAGGCGGAAAGAATCAACAACTGGGATATTGTTGATGTTTCAGCACCGTGGATGGGTGTTTACCTGACCGAAGTTGAAGACCCAATGCCACTTTTAATCAAACTTTCCAAGTCAAAATCACTGTGGCAGCGACGCGTTTCCATCATCCTTACCTTTGCCTTGATTCGCGCAGGCGACCTGGAACCAACCATCATCATTTCAGAGGCACTGCTTAAGGATAAAGAAGATTTAATTCACAAGGCTGTGGGATGGATGCTTCGAGAGCTCGGTAAGAAAGATGTCATGTTGCTGCGGAGTTTTCTTGCAAATCATTCGCGTCAAATGCCCCGCACGATGCTGAGATATTCAATAGAAAAGTTACCTGAACGCGAACGGAAGAAATGGCTTGTTGACAGTAAATAGTTAAATCCGCAACTGCAAACTTTTCGCATGTTGCATCCCTGCATTTGTCTCTGTACTTTTTGCTTTGTAAATTCCAATTTGAGAATTACTAACGAGGAGGTCAACGTGCTTTTTACTAAGCGCCGCGTTATTGACTTCTGTCGTATTACCAGCACTAGTTGCTGATTTTTCT
>JBILNA010000031.1:0-7771 GCA_044375255.1 Candidatus Planktophila sp. | reverse complement strand
GTTTGAGCAGATTTAATCGCATTAGAAACCATCTTTGATTCGATGGGTGCATCCTCTGGAAGTCCAGCAGCGGTTAAGAAACGCTCCACAATTCCTGAATTAAATCGACGCATCAACTCATCTTGTAAAGAAAGATAGAAGCGTGACTCACCTGGATCGCCTTGGCGACCTGAACGACCTCGAAGCTGATTATCAATTCGACGGGATTCGTGGCGTTCGGTACCTAGAACATAAAGTCCACCAAGTCCAACAACTTCTTCATGTCCGGTTTCAACCGCCGACTTCTGTCGAGCAATTTCTGCTGGCCATTCCTTTTCATACTCTTCAGCATTATCTACTGGAGAAATTCCGCGACGCTGTAACTCAAAATCTGCCATGAACTCTGGGTTTCCACCCAACATAATGTCGGTACCACGGCCTGCCATATTTGTAGCAACTGTTACCGCGCCCTTAACACCTGCGCGTGCAATGATCGCCGCTTCACGTTCGTGATGCTTGGCATTAAGTACTTCATGAGGAACACCTGCTTTACGCAGGAATGCGGATAACTCTTCAGACTTTTCAACACTTACCGTTCCAACTAAAACAGGTTGGCCCTTGCGGTAGCGTTCAACAATATCTGCAGTTACCGCTGCAAACTTTCCGAGCTCAGTTTTGTAGACCAAATCTGGCGAATCAATTCGTTGTGATGGGCGGTTAGTTGGGATGGGTACTACACCTAGTCCATAAATTTGCTGGAATTCTGCGGCTTCAGTAGTTGCTGTACCTGTCATACCTGATAATTTGTCATAGAGACGGAAGTAGTTTTGCAAAGTGATTGTTGCGAGAGTTTGATTCTCGTCCTTAATTTCAATGCGCTCTTTGGCTTCTAGAGCTTGGTGTAATCCCTCGCTGTAACGGCGACCAGCAAGCATGCGACCTGTGTGCTCATCAACAATAAGTAGCTCGCCATTCATCACAACATAATCTTTATCGCGCTTGAATAATTCTTTTGCACGGATCGCGTTGTTCAGGTAGCCAATCATTGGGGTATTGGCGGCTTCGTAAAGATTGCCGATTTGCAAGAGCTCTTCTACCTTAGTTACGCCTTCTTCAAGAATTCCTGATGTCTTTTTCTTTTCATCAACTTCGTAATGCACATCGCGTTGTAGTTTTTGAACAAGATTGGCAAACTCGACATACCACTTGGTGGCTTTATCTGCAGGTCCGCTAATGATCAAAGGTGTACGAGCTTCATCAATCAGAATGGAGTCCACTTCATCTACTACTGCAAAGAAGTGATCGCGTTGAACGCACTCGTCCAATGACCAAGCCATGTTGTCACGTAGATAATCAAAACCAAATTCGTTATTTGTTCCATATGTAATGTCTGCTGAATATGCTTCGCGACGTTCGGCAGGTGTCATGTTTGCAAGAATGACGCCAACTTTTAAACCCAGGAATCTATGAACGCGGCCCATCCACTCGCTATCGCGCTCTGCCAAGTAATCATTTGTTGTAACAACATGTACGCCACGTCCCGCAATTGCATTCAAATATGATGGAAGCGTTGCAACTAAAGTTTTACCTTCACCAGTACGCATTTCAGCGATATTGCCTCGGTGCATCGCTGCACCACCCATGAGCTGAACGTCATAGTGGCGTTGACCTAAGGTGCGTCGACCCGCTTCACGAACAACTGCGAAAGCTTCTGGCAGGAGATCATCTAGTGATTCACCAGCTGCATATCGGCTTTGGAAAAGAGGTGTCTGTTCGCGTAGCTCTGAATCTGACATCGCTGAAAAGCGAGCTTCTTCGGCATTGACTAAGGCAACGATCTTGGTGAGATCGCGAAGGATGCGTCCTTCGCCTGCACGCAAAATCTTGTCTACAAACGCTGGCATTAACCTCGCCTTTCGATGGGGTGGAACCCGTATTCAGACCCTTATCGTAGAGGCTGGGCAACGCAGGCGGTAATCGCGGTAACTGAGCCAACCGCCTGAAAACCCTGCGAGTTAACCGCTCTGGCAGCCTCTCGCAGGGTCGCACCCGTTGTAACCACATCATCAACCAATATCAGCTCTCCCCTAGCCTGCGAAGTGAGGGAGAAGGCTCCTGCAAGATTTATGGCCCGCTCATCCCGATGCAAACCACTTTGATCTTGAACTCTTCTGGAAAGTTGTAGGCAATCAATCATTGGAATGCCGGTTCGTTGTGAAATTTGTGACACCAGATCGACAACAAAACTTCTACCGCGGCGTCGCTGTGAGGGTTTGCTCGAAGGAACCGGTACTAAACGATACAAAGTGTTGTTAGGAATCACCTTGCTTAAAACATGTGTGATCGCATCAATGAGTAATTCATCTGCACCTTTCAGGCCAGATTCCTTGGCTGCAAGAATTATCTTGGAAGCAGTCGGTGTATATAGAAGTGCAGAATGCACAGTAAGAGCATCAAATTTGGTCTTGTAATAATGTGGATGCCAATCACTTCTGCAGGCCGAACAAATACTTGGACCTAAAACTCTGCAACCAAAACACCTACCCGGAAAGATTAATTGTGACAGTTCGGTAAATGCACTCATAGTGCAACCTAGGTGCAATCGATAAGTTTTCGGAGTTATCGATAAACACTGTGGAAACTAGGCTTTGTAATCCTCGGGCTGTAAAGGAATAAGTCGCCCATCAATACTTTCCCATGTGTTGCGCGGAAGAGTGACTACGAAGTGTGCGCCATGTGCAGGGCGACCCCACGCTTCGAGCTCACCATTGTGTAAACGCGCATCTTCAAGAGCAATTGAGAGGCCAAGTCCAGTTCCGCCACGAGTTCGAGCGCGTGAAGGATCCGCACGCCAGAATCGATCAAAGACTCGAGTGAGCGCGTTTTCATCAAGGCCGATTCCGTAATCTCGCACTCCCACAGCAACATCATGCTCACTAGCTACAATTCGAACATCGATCTGCATCTCTTCAGAATGGTCAATTGCGTTAGCCATTAGATTGCGAAGAATGCGCTCGACCCGTCGAATATCTGCCTTAATCATGATTACTGGGTCAGTGGAATTGACATAAATCTGCGTCTTTCGCTCTTTGGCAACAAGTCCCAAATCATCGGCGCAGCGTTGTACTAGTTGGACGATATCGAAATCCACAGCTTCTAGAATGGCAACCTCAGCATCAAATCGAGAAACTTCCAATAGATCTTCAAGCAATTTTTCAAATCGATCCAGTTGAGCAACCAGTAACTCGGCACTTCTTGCAACGATTGGGTCGAAGGTATCTTTAGTTGAATAAATCACTTCAGAGGCCATCCGTAATGTTGTAAGTGGAGTGCGTAATTCATGGGAAACATCCGACACAAATCTCTGCTGAACGCGAGAAAGGTTTTCAAGACGCGCAATCTGCTTCTCAATAGATTCGGCCATTTCATTGAATGCTAAGCCGAGAGTTGAGATTTCATCTCTTGACTCAACCTTTAAGCGCTTTTGGAAATCTCCGGCGGTGAATTCGGTAGCAATCATCGCTGCTTCTCGTACCGGGCTAACAACCTGTCGAACTACAAGCCAAGTAATGAGAGCAACCAAAAGTAATAGAATGAAACCACCCAAAAATAGCGAGCGAGAAATCAAATCGAGAGTTTTTTCTTGATTTGCTAGAGAAAAAATAATATACATCTCGTACTGACCAGCGTTTGGAATCTGAACTTTTTGACCGATGGCTAAGCCTTTAACTCGAGTTCCACTCAGATAATTCATATTGGTGTACTGATACACAAGATCTGTATTCTTACGCACCCGCTCACTTAGTGTTGATGGAATCGATCTCGGGTCTAGTAGGTTAGAGGCAATCTCATAATTGTTTTCTCTAGAATTGCCAGGACTTCTAAGAAATACCACTTCACGTGTATTCTCATTAGCAGTTAATGTTGTGGCTGATCTAATTACATCATCTACAACTTTTTGTACAACAGAATCTATTTCACCCTGAGCAAACAAGAATCGATACTCTGCGGTGAAGATCGTCGAACGCGCTTCAACGAGTGCCGAATTTAGATTCACATCTTTAATGCCTGCAGACAGCTGAGAATTCAGCACGGAGCCGGTTATTCCGGTCACAACCAAAGAGAGAAAAACAGTAGAAAAAATTACCTTGATCGCAAGGGAGTTACGGATACGGCTAGAGATTCGGTTCATTACTAGGAACCGCCCATTACTCCAGCTTTATACCCAACTCCACGCACAGTCACAACAATTTCTGGGTGTTCGGCATCATGTTCGATTTTTGAACGTA
The DNA here is from genome assembly GCA_044375255.1 of Candidatus Planktophila sp. GTDB lineage: Bacteria > Actinomycetota > Actinomycetes > Nanopelagicales > Nanopelagicaceae > Planktophila. The sequence continues at coordinate 3,503 of JBILNA010000031.1, read as the reverse complement.
ATCGCTGAACGTGCACATTTACTAAGCGCGTGTCTGTTGAATGACGATAACCCCAAACTTCGCTGAGTAATGCATCACGAGTAAATACTCGTCCAGGCTCTTTCGCAAGTGCCACTAGTAGATCAAACTCCAGGCGTGTTAAGGCAATCTGCTTACCTGCACGCGTTATCTGGTGGGCTTGGACATCAATTGCTAAATCACCAATAGTTAATAGTCCTGAAACATCAGCATTAGTTCTGCGCAAACGAGTTCTAATTCGTGCGATTAATTCTGATGGGTGGCGAAATGGCTTAACCATGTAGTCATCAGCGCCAGCTTCTAAACCTTTAACGACATCTTGTGTATCGCCCTTAGCTGAAAGCATGACGATTGGAACCATAGATTCTGCGCGGATTAATTTGCAGACTTCGATTCCATCAAGGCCAGGCAACATAACATCTAACAAAACTAAATCTGGAGGGTTGTTACGAAAAACATCCATGACTTCATCGCCACGACTTACTAGATCCACATCGATGCCGGCACCGGTTAAAACAATGCCGAGCATCTCTGCGAGATCCTGGTCGTCATCGACGACCATGACTAAAGTCATTAGCTACCGTGCTCCCAAGAGTTCAGGTACATATCTTGTGCTGGAGTAAGTACGTCAATGCGTCCACCCATGCTGATCAACTTAAGTGAAGCAACTTCCTTGTCAATGTATGTAGGCACTTCATGCACGCCAGGCTTCAAGTTCTTTGCTTCCTTAACAAGGTATTCAGCAGTTAGTGCTTGATCCGAGAATGACATGTCCATCACTGATGCTGGGTGACCTTCTGCAGCTCCTAAATTAACCAAACGGCCTTCAGCTAGAAGTAGCAAACGGCGCCCATCTGACAACACATATTCATCAGTTTGGTGACGCATCTTTAAATTCTTTGATTTTGCATTCTGTTCAAGCCATGCAACATCGATTTCGATATCGAAGTGGCCTGAGTTAGCCATGATTGCGCCGTCCTTCATTACTGCAAAGTGCTCGTCACGCAATACATCGCGATTACCTGTAACGGTAATAAAGACATCTCCAACTTTTGCAGCATCGAGCATCGGCATAACGCGGAAGCCTTGCATCATTGCATCAAGTGCCTTAGTTGGATCAATTTCAGTAACGATTACATCAGCGCCCATTCCCTTCGCGCGTTCTGCAACACCTTTACCGCAATAACCAAAACCAGCAACAACGACTATGCGACCTGCAAGCAAGAAGTTAGTTGCACGAAACACTGCATCAAGAGTTGATTGCCCTGTTCCATAACGATTATCAAACATGTGCTTTGTATCTGTGTCGTTCACAGCAATCATTGGGAACTGAAGAGCTCCATCTTTAGCCATTTGGTTAAGGCGAATCACACCTGTTGTTGTCTCTTCGCAACCACCAGCGATGTTTGGAATCAATTCTTTACGGGTTGTGTGCAATGTGTTAACAAGATCGCAACCATCATCAAAAACTTGGTGTGGTTCGATATCAAGGGCTGCATTGATGTGCTTGTAGTACCCATCACGATCAACTGCGTTGCGAGCGAATACTGAAATTCCGTATTCATGCACCAGAGCTGCAGCTGTGTCATCTTGCGTCGAAAGTGGGTTTGATGCACAAAGAGCAATCTCTGCTCCACCAGCTTTTAGAACACGCATCAAGTTAGCGGTCTCTGTTGTTACGTGCATACATGCAGAGATACGAACACCTGCGAAAGGTTGTGACTTTTCAAAGCGCTCACGGATTTGTGCAAGCACAGGCATATTGCGCTCAGCCCACTCGATCTTTTTGCGACCTTCTGCTGCAAGTGATGCATCAGCTATGTCATGCTTTGGAAGAGTTGAAGTAACTGGAACGTTCACGTAAATCTCCTTAAATGGTAATCAAAGAATTAATTGGATACCTAAGGCGTAGGGCTCTACTGTGCTAGGCGGCTATGGGCATAGATTACTGCCCCCTTGTGAAAAGCTCGTAATGGAAAACGGGGGTTAGCCGCGAATTAGTGAGAGAACCCCATCACGTACGGACTCCATTTGAGCCTGAGTAGCAGCCTCTACGTTTAACCTTAGGAGAGGCTCAGTATTTGATGGGCGAAGGTTAAACCACCAAGTATCCCCACTTACTGTCAATCCATCGAGTTCATCTATCGAAACATCCTGTGATTGGTAGGTATTGCGAACATGCTCAGTAGCTTGTTGGGTATCTGAAACTTTTGAGTTGATTTCACCACTTGAGCTATATCGATTAAATGGAGCCAAGAGTTCTGACATCGTGGCGGTGCTTTCACCAAGGGCGGCGATCGCATGTAGGGCAGCAAGTGCTCCACTATCTGCCATCCAAAATTCTTTGAAGTAGAAGTGACCCGAATGCTCTCCACCAAAGATTGCACCACTTTCGGCCATCATTTTCTTTATATATGAGTGACCTACTCGACTCCGTAAACCTACGCCGCCATTTTCGCCAATAACTTCTTGGACCGCACGTGAAGAAATCAAATTATAAATAATGCTCGATCCTGGTCGCTTCTTTAATTCTCGTTGTGCGATTAAGGCCGTTAGTGCAGAAGGGTTAACTGCGACGCCTCGTTCATCTACTAAGAAGCAACGATCTGCATCGCCATCGAAAGCTAAACCAAGATCCGCTTTGTGATCGATCATTGCTTGCTTGAGATCTTTTAGCGTGGATTCATCCAATGGGTTGGCTTCATGGTTGGGAAATGAGCCATCTAACTCGAAGTACATAGGAATCACTTCGCAATTAAGTCTTGCAAAAATTGCAGGAGCTGTGTGTCCGGCCATTCCATTTCCAGCATCAACAATTATTTTTAGGGGTCTAATCCTGGAGACATCGACCAAGGATAAAAGATGGTCGACATACTCTTTGAGCATATCTTGATGCTTTTCAACTCCCACATTGCGCAAAGCAATCGGTGAACCTTCTCGAACAAAGTTTTCAATAACAAGCAATCCTGATTCTTTGCCAATCGGACGCGCCTTACTGAGGCACAATTTAATCCCGTTGTATTGAGCAGGGTTATGACTTGCAGTAAACATCGCTCCTGGAAGCCCTAATTTTCCGGAGGCAAAATACAACATATCTGTTGAGGCTAAACCGATTCGAATAACATCCATACCTTGCGAGGTTGCACCCCCAGAAAATGCTTCAGCCAGCTCTGGAGATGATGGGCGCATGTCCTCACCAATAACAATTGTTCCGGGTTCACGTTCAATTTGTAGAAAACGAGCAAAAGCCATTCCAGTTGCGAAGGCAAACTCTGCATCTATTTCGGTGTCCACCAAGCCTCTGATGTCATAGGCCTTAAAAATGTTTGGGATTAGATCCATGTTTTTATGAAGGGACTGCTCGCAAGTGACCACGGCGACCAATTTGCTGTTGAGCAGAAGTTGATGCAGTTGGAGTTATTGGATCAACTTCTTTTAAAGCAACTTCTCGAACTGCATCTGCAATTGCCATCAAATCATCATCA
>JBILNA010000030.1:0-7892 GCA_044375255.1 Candidatus Planktophila sp. | reverse complement strand
TTAATTGCGGCATCATTTATTGCTTACAAGTTTAAAACATGGCGCCCACTTAATTTAGCAATGATTTCATTGCTATCACTTAACTTGGTGGTGGGTACATTTAAATTAGTTTTGGGTCGAACAAAACCTCGTGATGGTTTTGATCTATTGCATGCAGGGGGGATGTCATATCCAAGCGGACATGCATCAAATGCGGTTTTATCGTGGGGAATTTTGGCCTACTTGATTTATCGTTATGCAAAAGTTGATCGCTATCAAGGTCGTCTTGCTACTTCTGGTGTTGTTCTGATTAGTCTGACAGTTTGTGTGGTTTCCCTGATTCGCCATACTCATTGGTTTAGCGATCTCTTGGGTGGCTTGTTTGTAGGTAGTGCATTATTGGTGGCTGTAATCGCTATTGATAGGTATGTTCCCTCTAAAAGTCAGTTGCACTAGACTCCAACAATGTTCGATCGAGCTGAAGCACGCGTTGATCTTGATCGCATCAAGGCAAATATCAAGCATCTAAAGGATGTTTCAGGCGCACCTGTAATGGCTGTCGTTAAGGCAGATGCATACGGGCATGGATTAGTTCCAGTAGCACAAGCAGCGCTCGAGGCTGGAGCTACGTCATTAGGAGTCGCACTTCTTGAAGAAGCAATAACGTTGCGTAAGGCCGGAATTACTGCGCCAATTCTTGCTTGGTTGGTTCCGCCAGGATCTGATTTTAAGTTAGCAGTTGATAATCAAATCCAATTAGCTGCTTCATCAATTAAAGTATTAGAGGAAATCGGTGCGGTGAAATCGGAATTTCGCCCCAAGGTTCATTTAGAGGTAGATACCGGGATGTCACGTGGTGGATTCCTAGATGAGTGGGGCAAGCTTGACGGCCATCATGTAGCAAATTTAGATGTAGTTGGAATTTTCTCTCACTTTGCGCGAGCAGATGAGCCAGGAGAAAAACAAAATGAGATTCAGTTAGGTCGGTTTAAAGAGATGGTTGCCACTTTAGAATCATTTGGTTACACAAACATAATTCGTCATCTTTCAAATTCTGCGGCAACACTTAATGATGAATATTCACGATTTGATATGGTCAGAACCGGAATTGCAATGTACGGACTCTCACCAGATGTTAAAACTTTGGGAGACAGTGCACTGCTTGGTCTAAAACCAGCGATGCAACTTCGAGCAAAACTCCACTTAGTAAAAACTGTCCCAGCAAATTCACCAGTTGGATATGGTGCAGCTGCCTACACATCTGCTGAGACAAAACTGGGAATTGTTGCAATGGGGTATGCAGATGGAATTCCACGAATTGCACAAGGTGCGGGTGTCTTTGTTGATGGAAAACGTGCACCAATAATTGGACGAGTTTCAATGGATCAGTTTGTGGTGGATCTGGGGGCTGAATCCAAGGCCGCCACGGGTGATTGGGTGATTATTTTTGGCGATGGTGCTACCGGTGAGTACACGGCAGATGATTGGGGAGCTGCAAGTGGCAGCATTAACTACGAAATAGTTACACGAATCGGCCCTCGTGTGTCTAGAATCTACGCACCTCATGTCTACTAATAACGCAGCGCTGCAAGTCGAACGAGTTAATGTCTCCTTCGGCGGTCTTCGGGCACTCAATGATGTTTATCTAGAGATAGCAAAGAATGAGGTTGTCGGTTTAATCGGACCTAATGGTGCTGGCAAGACAACTTTGTTTAACGCACTCTGTGGCTTAGTAACTCCAGATTCAGGCGAACTCCATCTCGATGGCAAGAAACACGATTTCCCAAAACCTTTCGAGCTTGTTGATTTAGGCATCGCACGAACACTGCAAGGCGTTGGTCTCTTCGGAGATTTAACTGTTTTAGAAAATGTAATGATTGGTGCGCAACATTTAGCACAGACTGGATTCATTTCAGCGGCACTCGGTTTCAATAGAAAAGATGAAAATCAAATTCGCGATAAAGCCCGAGTTGCCTTAGAGCGCGTCTATGCAGGTGGCATCGCGCATCGCCGGGCCGACACTTTGTCATATCCGGACACAAAGCGTGTTGCTATCGCACGCGCACTAGTAAGTGAGCCAAAGATTTTGATGCTGGATGAACCTGCTGGTGGCTTGGGAAGTCAAGATATTGAGTGGATGAATTCGCTGATTAAGAATCTTAGTGTTGATATGTCTGTGCTTCTGATTGAACATCATATGGATGTAGTTATGTCGGTATGTAGCAGACTGTATGTTCTTAATTTTGGTGAAGTAATTGCAAGTGGAGCTGCCGAGAAAGTGCGACGTGATCCAGCGGTGATGGCTGCATATCTTGGAACAGGAGGCAACGATGTCGCTTAATGTTTCCAATTTAACTGTGCATCATGGTGCCATTTGTGCGGTCAACCAAGTTTCGATAGCGGTACCAACTGGCAAACTAGCAGCCATTATTGGCGCTAATGGAGCGGGCAAAACAACTTTACTTCGGGCACTTTCAGGGCTTAATCACCCAACACATGGCTCAGTTATGTGGAAGGGTGAAAGGATTGTTGGGCTAAAGCCAGAAGCATTAGTTCGCCGTGGTATTTCACATGTATCCGAAGGTAAGTCAGTTATTCCAGAGTTAACAGTGCGTGAGAATTTAGAGCTAGGTGCCATTTGGCGTCGCAATGCCAAAGAATCAAAAGAATCTATCGATCAAGTTGTTTCAATATTTCCACGTTTAGGTGAGCGCATCCAACAGCGTGCCGATACTTTATCTGGCGGTGAACGACAAATGTTGGCTATTGGGCGAGCGATTATGTCTAAACCACAGCTGCTACTTTTAGATGAGCCATCCCTTGGTCTTGCACCACTGGTTGTTGAACAAATTTTCCAAACAATTCGCGACTTAACAACATCAATGAATTTAACAGTTTTGTTAGTAGAACAGAATGCAATGGGTGCACTAAGAATTGCAGATCTTGGAATTGTTCTCAATCTTGGAAAAGTTGTTGCAATTAACCATGCTCAAGCGCTCATCGATGATCCTGCCGTGCGCGCGGCATATTTGGGGTACTAATGAATAAGTTATTAGAAACCGTTCTTATTGGGTTATCAACCGGATCTATTTATGCGTTGATGTCTATTGCTCTGGTGCTGGTGTGGAGATCTACTCGTGTAGTCAATTTTGCGCAGGCAGGTCAGGCGATGCTTTCGACTTATATTGGTTTTGAAATTGCTAGCCGAACAGAAATATTCTGGCTTGGCTTGGCATTTGCCATAGTTGCCGGCGCCCTACTTGGAGCAGCCGTGGACTTTTTCTTCATGCGAGTTTTATTTAAGCACGCTGTTTCAGGAGCTGCTGCTGTAGTTGCTCCAGTAATTGCCACTTTGGGATTACTCGGAATTATCAGAAGCATTGTCGGATTGATCTGGGGTGGAGAGTTCAAATCAATTAAAGCGCCAGCATCCACAGATGGATTTACATTTGGCGAAACAACGATTCCATTTTCAGCTTTAAATCTGCTGGTCATTGGGACAGTTTTCTCAATTCTCATTACTCTTGCGATCGTATTCCAACGCACAAATTTGGGATTATCTCTACGCGCCTCGGCTTATGCACCCGAGATTGCGCAGTTAGCCGGTATCAAGACTGCGCGAGTTAGGACAATTGGTTGGGCAATCGCTGGTGGAGTTGGCGGAGTCGCTGGCATGTTAGTAACTTCTAACAACTTCCTCTCCCCTTATTCACTCGATCTGTTACTCGTCTTTGGATTTATTGCAGCGGTCATTGGTGGACTTGAAAGTATGGTCGGGTCTGTTGTTGGAGCCTTAATCCTTGGAATAGCCCTTACCTTTATTTTGAACTACGTCGGCACATCATTGGTATTTATCGGTGGATTTGTAGTTCTCATCGTGGTGCTACTTGTTAAGCCAGATGGAATCATGGCGAAAGGTAGGGCACGCCGTGCGTAAAAAAATAGCTCTCTTCATCCTGCTTGGTTGGATCTTGCTTTTGATTGGCGATCGCGTCGATGAGCTTCGTGTTTATCAAGGAGCGCAGATCGCGATGTATACGATCGCACTTGCATCAATAGTTTTGCTCACTGGATATTCTGGCCAAGTATCACTTGGCAATGGTGCGATGATGGCTGTTGGTGGTTATGCCGCAGCACTGACCCTTAACAATTTAGGCAGCCCGGTTTGGTTTGCATTTTTAATGGCAATTGTTGCCGCCGCTCTCTTTGGTGCTTTTCTAGGAACGGCAGCTGCCCGATTATCCGGACCTTATCTGGCAGGAACGACATTGGCTTTAGCTGTGGGACTTCCAGAAATTGCTAACCAATTTGATTTTCTTGGCGGAGTGCCCGGGCTTCTCTTTGATGTTGGTTTTCCTCCTGAAAGGCTTGGAGAAGAGTTCACCCAATATAAATGGTTCTTTTGGATCGCTACTTCTTTAGCTCTGCTTTCTTTATTTATCACTTCTAACATTCTGCAATCTCGCTATGGACGAACGTGGCGTGCGATCAGAAGTAGCCCTTTGGCCGCCGAGCTATCAGGTGTTAATTCATCACGGATGAAGATTCTTGCTTTCACCATCAGCTCAGCCCTTGCTGGACTTGCTGGCGCGGTGATGGCCATGACTATCAGCCTGGTCACCCCAGGTGCGTACACGCTGACTTTGTCATTTGCACTTGTTACGGGTGCGGTGCTCGCTGGCGTCTCCAGTTTGCCAGGGGTGGTCTTCGGAGCTCTGATCCTGGTTGCAATACCCGAGATCGCAGATGTTGTGGCCAATCGATTTGGCGGTGGTGAGAACCTGAACAACTACCTCCCGACACTCATTGTGAGCGTATTGCTCATTCTCTCAGTAATTTTTACCCCAAATGGTCCGGGCGAGAAGTTGCGCAGGCACCACCATAAGAAGAAATGAATAAAGGACCTTAATTTACTGGTAAGTAACTAGTAGATTACGAGAAGGTAAACCACCCTCGATGGAAGGAAAACAATGATCAGAAAGACTCGTGCAAAGGGGACCTGGCTCGCAGCCACGGTGCTCGCAGTTGGTAGCTTATTTGCAACATCGCTTCCAGCATACGCAGAGACCGGAGTTACTAGCACTGAGATAAAACTCGGTATCACGCTTCCGCTTACTGGAGCAGCATCGCCAGGTTATAACAAGATCGGCAATGCGATGAACGCCTACTTCAAGTATGTCAATGACAATGGCGGAGTCTATGGTCGAAAAGTAACTCTCATTCAAAAAAATGATGAGTACTCACCACAGTTGTCGATTGCTAAGACAAATGAATTAATTTTAAAGGATAAAGTATTCGCGCTTGTTGGCCCACTTGGAACTGCAAACTACACATCAGTACATAAGTCTGTAGGCATTGCCAAGCGTGGAGTTCCAAGTCTTTTCCTAAACACGGGATTTAGCGGATTTGCAAATAAGAAGAGCTATCCAACCTCTTTCATGGTTCTTCCTTCATATGCAATGGAAGCAAAGATCATCGCTCAGTTCCTCAAAGAGAATCATGCTGGCAAGAAACTCGGCATTGTTTATCAGAACGATGAGTTTGGAATTGATGGAATGGGTGCCTTTAAGGCAGCCGGTACTAAATTTGATGTAAGCGTGGCTTACACATCAGGCACTCAGAGCGCAGCTACTGCACAAACCTGGGTTTCCCAGCTTGCAGCAGGTGGAGCCCAAGTTGTTGTCTTCTTTGGTGTAACTTCGGCAACAGCTCCGCTACTTGCAGTAGCTGATGCAGCTAAGTACGCACCACAATGGATCCTTGGATCAGTTGGTGCAGACCCATTAACTTTGCGTGCACTCGGTGTGAAGTTATCGGTTCTCAATGGCGCACAGACTCCAGCGGGTAATCCATCACCAAATGACACCACCGATGAGTACGTTAAGCAGTTCCAAGAGATCAATGCCAAGTACAACACGGCTGCTTTTGATGACTATGTACTACAAGGTATGAACATTGGCCTTATGACAGTTCAAGCTCTAAGAGCTGCAGGACCAAGACCAACCCGTAAGGGATTGATTGCCGCTATGGAAAGCAAGGGTTCAACCTTTGCATCCGTTGCGTATTCTCCTCTTGGGTTCTCAAAGACCAGCAACGTTGGTCACACCGGTTATTACATGGCAGTTATGGATGCCACCGGAGATAGAAAGCCAGTTGGTGGAAAAGTAAAGCTTTACACCACCGATAGTGGCTCAGGTCCAGTTGTTGTCTCCACCTTTAAGCGTCCGGATATGCCAGCGAAAGGATTACCAAGTAACAAATGAGAAACTTCAAATTCAAGCGTTCCTTAACGCTCGTAGCAGGAGCAGCACTTGCTGCATCACTGCTAGTTGCAGCACCAACAGTTGCTAACGCAACTCCTGCGTGCGATGGCAAATTTCCAGTCCAGTCATGCGTTGGTGTGACTTCAGATGGTGCGCCATATTCAATGATGGTTCCTGCAAACTTCAATGGAACCGTTTATCTGTACTCACATGGATATCGTCCAAACATTGCAATTCCTGCTGGAATTCCCGTTTACGGCGGATACACAGTAACCAATACGCCTCAGCCTGGTCCAAACGCAACAGTAATTGGTGGGCTTTTGGCTAAGGGATATGGCGTCGTCGGTTCAGGGTTTGCACGCCAAGGTTGGAATGCAGATTCAGCGATCAAAACTAACGTGGAACTTGTGGGTCTTTTCAAGAAGCAATTCACAAAGACCACAAAAGTTGTTGCGTGGGGCGAATCACTAGGTGGATTCATTACTCAAGCTCTTGCAGAGAAGCACGCAGATATCTTCAGCGCTGCAGCTCCACTGTGTATGGCTAGCGATGTCACTCCACTTTCTACAATGGCAGGGGATGCGCTCTGGGGAATCAAAACTTTCTTTGATCCAACAATCAAGGGTGGTAATTACTCCGCTGGAGCAGCAGGTTATGCCGAGGCGATGGGCGACCTAGTAAAGGTCTTCACAGTTATCGGATCACTGCAAGCAGCTTTTGCGGCGAACCCAAGCACTCCAGCTTGGCCAGCAACATCAAAGGTTCCTGATGCAATCAAGGCGATTCCTTCACGAAGCGCACTTGTAATGGTCGCGTTGATGTCAGGAGTGCCAATGCAATCTGCACACTTTGATTCAACTTCAGCACCTGCTGGTTTGCCGGCTTCAAACGCTCTCTCGTTTGCGCTTGCAATTAACCCAGCCTTTGCTGCTCTTGAGAATGTTGCAAACGCTGCAGCACTTGCTGTTCTGGCAACACATGATCTAGAGCTACAAGCTGGTGGAGCAATATTTGATAACTCAGCTACTGATTACGCAGCACGAGTTGCTGATGAACAGTTTGCATGGGCCTCAGCACTTTCAGGTACATCAGGAACCGCTGGACTTCTCAGTGTTCTTGCTGCATCACCACGAGCTAAGGCAACACCAGCTGCAGTGGAAAAGTTGAAGACACTTGTTACGCATTCAGGAAAGGTAGAAATCCCAACCATTCTCTTTACGGGCACTGCTGATCCTATAACTGTTGCTGGAAATCAACAGTCAGTTGCAGATAAGTATGCAACTTATTTGGCAGACAAGTGGGCTGCAAGGAAGGTAGGAGAGCGTAAGCGTCCTGCCAACAACATGCTCGTGTTATGGAACTTCCCAGCTGAGAAGTACACCAAGTACACAGCTGCTGGAGCACCAGACACATCAGTTCCAGCCGCAAGTGGCACCAACCACTGTAACTTCACTACATCTCAGTACATGGCAGTAGCAGATCTACTTGCTTATGCCGCAGCGAATGGAAAGAACCTTTCAGGTGGTCCAATGCTCACCAAGATTCGTAAGGCCGGAAATATGACTTACGATCGTGGCTATAGCGCTCCGCAGTTGAAATACTATGGAGATGCTAAGTAAGTAGCTCTATATAGGGTGTAAGTAAAAAGCG
>JBILNA010000029.1:0-7953 GCA_044375255.1 Candidatus Planktophila sp. | reverse complement strand
GCGCACTGAATGTGTCTGTGGATGTAATTCCCAGTCAGGTCCCAGAGAACTCTTACGAGGTTGATAGCCCCAAGGTCGTTTGCTCATGGCTTAATTGTGGCAGAGTAAGCGGCATGCCAAACACTGCAATTTCAGTCTCAGATCTCTCCAAAAAGTACGATGATCGCTTAGCGGTCTCACACATCAACTTCGAAGTCCCTTTGGGTATCGTGTGTGGCTTCGTTGGCCCTAATGGATCGGGCAAAACGACCACCATGCGCATGCTCCTTGGTCTAATTACCCCAACTACGGGGCAAGGACACATCCTTGGTGAGCCAATTGAACACCCAGAAAAGTATTTAAGTCGTGTTGGCGCGATGATCGAAGGTCCTGCTTTTTATCCAGCGCTGTCGGGCTATGAGAACTTAATGGTTCTAGCAAAACTTGGTGGATTTCCAGTTGAGCGAGTACAGCAGTTGTTGGACAAAGTTGGTCTTGGAGATCGCGGAAAGTCGAAGTTTAAAACCTACTCACTTGGCATGAAACAACGCTTAGGAATTGCAGCAGCATTGTTACCAGAACCTAAATTACTGATGTTGGATGAACCAACAAATGGCTTGGATCCCGAAGGTATTCAAGAAGTGCGCGCGCTATTGCGCGACTTGGCAAATGAAGGAACCACAGTTTTTGTGTCTTCTCACTTGTTATCTGAACTTGAAATTATCAGTGATCACATCGTGATGCTAAGAAAAGGCGAAATTGTTTTTGCGGGCCCAATCGGTGAATTGATGGCGCAGCAACAACCAACAATCATCGCCAAATCCCTTAAGAAAGCTGACCTAAAGCGAATTGTTGAGATTGCAGAAGCTGCCGGACATCATGCTGTGATTAGAAATGATTCAGTTCATGTTTTGGCAGAGATGGACTGGGCACCAGTATTGAACAAGGCCGCCTTTGATGCAGGAATTACCTTGGCACAACTTGCACCACAACTGCCAAATCTTGAAGAGACATTTTTTGAAATGACGGGGGACAAGTAATGTTGAATGTAATCAATGCCGAACTTCGTAAATTACGACGCCCCACATTGTTTTTTGGAACTATGGGTGCGGTTGTTTTCTTCAGCGGCCTTTTTTCAGCGTTGTTGTACTTATTAATTGATTCACCCCAAGGAAATGCTGATCGCGGGCGTGTAATCAGTCGTGAGGTGTTGGCTCTCGCAAGTGGTGGTGTTCAAGGCTTTGCAAACGTGGGTGGGTTTTTAGGAGTTATTGCCTTGTGCGTTTTTGCAGCACAGACCGCACAGGAATATACATACGGAACGCTGCGCAACTTATTGGTTCGCCAACCAAGCCGAATGAAGATTTTGTTTGGAAAGTTGATTTCGATGATCATTTTTGCATTAGCGATGATCACCATATCTGCAATTGTAAGTATCGGGATTTCGGCGATTTTGGCACCGACCATTGATGTGTCAACCAAGATGTGGTTCACAAGTGCGGGCATTGAGTTCATTTACACAACTTTTGTAAATGTAATTATCTCCGTGGTTGGCTACGGAATTATTGGGATGGTTCTAGGGCTGCTTCTGCGATCTCCCATTAGTGCCATTTCATTCGGAGTTCTTTGGTTATTAATTGTTGAGACTCTGCTGATAGCTGTGAAGAATTCACTGCAATCTTGGATGCCTGGTTATCAATTAAGCACTATCGCTTCAGGTGGAAGTGCTGATGTCACCTATACACATGCCCTTGCAACCGGTGGCGCATATGTCCTAGTTGGTGCCGTTGTGGCATCAATACTCTTTGTTCGTCGTGATGTAGCTAATTAAGGACACTCACACTTAAAAACACGGTTTTCTAAGGTTGGGCATTTATTCTTGAACCCTTCCCCTCCGAAAGGTAATTGTGAAAAAGAGTTTTAGGGCGATTTCCCTTGCTGTAATTCTGGGGCTGGCGATTTCGTCAGCACCGGCATTTGCAGCCCCTAAACCAACGGTTGCCGAGATTGAAGCTGCAAAGAAAGTAGAAGCGGCCAAGAAAAAAGCAGCAGATGCCCAGGCAAAGAAATTAGCTGCCGCCAACCAAAGTTTAAGAGCATTAACCGCTAAAGCAAATGCAGCGACAGCGTTGTATCGAAAGGCGCAAGCAGAGTTAGCGGTTGCAACAACTGCGGCAAACATTGCAGCAAAACATGCCGCTGAAACCGCAGCAGCAGTTTCGGAAGCTCACAAAACAATTGGAAAACTTGCAGCCAACGCTTACATAATGGGTGGCAGCCTTACAGATGTTCAATCATTACTAAGTGCTAATGGTCCACAAGATTTAATTGATCAGCTTTCAACTCTTGGAACACTTGGTTCGCAGAACTCTGTCGCACTTGATCGATTTAAGGTTGCAGAAGAAGAAGCCCGCAAAGCCAAAAAAATTGCTGATGCGGCAAGAGCCGTTCAACAAGTTGCTACAGAAAAAGTTGCTGCAACAAAGAAAATTGCCGATGATGCAAAAGCTGAACAAGCAAAGGAAGTTGCAAAACTTCAAAAGGTTCAAGATGAGTTAATGCGTCAGTTAATGAGTGCACGAAAAGTAAGAACTACTCTTGAGCAACAGCGACAGCTTGCGTTACTCGAAGAGAGTCAAGCAAGTACGGCAACACAGACACCTGGACAAAAGAGTGTTTGGCCAGATCTTGGATTCAAAGGTAGATCGACAATTAGAACTACCCAAGAGCAAAGAGACAAAGCAGTTGCATTTGCAAAGACTCAGGTGCTCGCACGCAAGCCTTATATTTGGGGATCAGAAGGACCTAATTCCTTCGACTGCTCTGGACTTGTTTATGCGGCATACAGAGCAGCTGGCTTAGGTTGGCCTAACTGGGATCGACTTAACTCTGCCCTTTATTCAGGCTATACAAAGCATGTTTCGCTGAAGGAACTAGTTCCAGGTGACCTGCTTTTCTACTCTTATAAAGGAAATATCTCGACCATTCACCACATCACGATTTATGCCGGAAACGGAATGATGTGGGAGGCCAACTCAAAGGGCAAAGGCTTGCTTTATTCAAACATGTACAGCATCAAGGGTTTGATGCCATTTGGTGGCCGCGTCTAATTCAGCACTACTCTTAAGCCATGACTACAGCGGTACCAGCAGTTCGGAAAGCTGTACGCACTTGGCTTGAAAACTTTGAAGCGGGCGACACAATTCTTGTTGCAGTTTCTGGTGGTGCAGATTCTTTGGCGTTGGCACACGCACTTTCCATTGAATCAAAAGAGTTTGTCATCTCAATTGTCGGCGTGACAATCGATCATCAACTACAAGAACAATCTGGCGCACAAGCTGAAAAAGTTAAGGTGCAATTGAAAGAATTTGGGTTGGATTGCATCATCAAGAAAGTGAGCGTTGATCTTCAAGGTGGACTAGAAGCATCTGCACGTAAAGCGCGGTATGAAGTGTTGCAAGAAGTAGCTAAAGAACTAAACGCGGTTGCAGTTTTTCTCGGACACACACGTGATGATCAAGCCGAAACAGTTTTACTTGGTTTAGCTCGGGGATCTGGAACACGTTCGCTTTCTGGAATGGCTCACCATAACGGTCTCTATGTTCGACCATTGCTTGAAATTACTCGAATTCAAAATGAACAGTATTGCGACGAAATGAAATTGCACTTTTGGAATGACCCACATAATCAGAACCCAGAGTTTTCAAGAGTACGAGTTCGAAACGAAGCGCTACCAATTCTGGAAAAAAGTATTGGACCTGGAATTTCAGAAGCTTTGGCGCGCAGCGCACATCTTTTGCGCGATGATGCCGATGCGCTGGATCATTGGGCCAAACGCGAAGAGCTTCACTTAGACCTTGCAGATTTAGATTGTGCCCATCTGGAACAACTTCCTCGCGCCATCCGAACTCGAATCATTAGAGCTGCGGTCTATGCCGCTGGCGCTCCTGCCGGATCGGTCACGATGGAGCATGTGAGCGGGGTTGAAGCCCTAATTTGTGCGTGGAACGGCCAAGGTGCGCTCAATTTGCCGGGCGGTGTGAAGGTTGAGCGGATTTCGGGCAGACTTTCGCTCTTACAGCACCGACCTTAGGGAGAACCGTGGACTTAGAAGCAGTCAAGGGCGATATCGAACGCGTAGTCGTAACCGAAGCGCAGTTGCAAGCACGACTAAAGGAGCTTGCTGCTCAGGTTGAAAAAGATTACGAAGGTAAAGATTTGCTCCTTGTCGGAGTCCTTAAAGGTGCAGTGATGGCGGTTGCAGATTTTTCACGTGCACTACAACGCCACATCGATATGGATTGGATGGCGGTTTCTTCATACGGATCTGGAACAAAGTCCAGCGGAGTTGTACGAATTTTGAAAGATCTTGATCGCGATATCACCGGTCGAAATGTTTTGATTATTGAAGACATTGTTGATTCGGGCTTAACGCTTTCTTGGCTCAAGACCAACCTTGAATCTCGCGGCGTTGGATCTGTAGAAATTCTTTCTATTCTTCGAAAGCCAGAAGCGGCAAAAGTTGAAGTAGATGTGAAGTACGTCGGCTTTGATATTCCAAAGGATTTCGTAATTGGTTACGGCCTTGATTTTGATGAAAAGTATCGCAACCTTCCCTTTATCGCTGTGCTTGCTAAGCACATGTACGAATAGTTTCTGGAGTCCCCAAAAATGTCACAAGCTCAAAAACCGAAGAAGCAAGTCAAGAAGAGTTTCTCAGGTAAGCAACCTGCCAAGAAAGCTCCAACAAAAAGTCAAAGACTTTTTCGTGGTCCCCTTTTCTGGATTCTTGCTGCGATTTTTGCTGTGACAGTGTTTGGACAAATATCTTCAGCCGGGAACAAGTACACACAGATTGAAACTTCACAAGCCTTGGATGCGATTTCAAAGGCTCAAGTTCAATCTGCAGAGCTTGTCGATAAGGATCAAAAGATTCGCTTAATTCTTAACCCAGGCAGCACAATTAAGGGTTCTTCAAAGGTAGAAGCTTTTTATGTTGCTCGTCAGGAACCAACAATTGTTGATGCATTAACTGGCAATCCACCTCCAAAAGGTTGGAATGTAAAGGTTCCATCGCAATCAATTCTTGTTTCATTCCTATTTTCTATAGTCCCATTCTTGTTAATTGGTCTTTTGTTTTTCTGGTTCATGAGCCAAGCACAAGGCGGAAATAAGGTTTTCCAATTTGGAAAGTCACGGGCCAAACTTCAAGACCCTGATGTACCTAAGACAACTTTCAAAGATGTTGCAGGTGCAGATGAAGCACTTGCCGAACTAGATGAAATCAAAGATTTCTTAGCTAAACCAGAAAAGTACGCACCACTCGGCGCAAAAATTCCTAAGGGAGTTTTATTGTTTGGTCCTCCAGGAACAGGAAAGACTCTTCTTGCTCGCGCAGTGGCAGGCGAAGCTGGTGTCCCTTTCTATTCGATCTCTGGATCTGATTTTGTCGAAATGTTTGTTGGTGTTGGTGCGGCACGCGTGCGTGATCTTTTCAATCAAGCGAAAGAGAATTCACCTGCAATTGTTTTCATCGATGAAATCGATGCAGTTGGTCGCCAACGCGGTGCGGGTATGGGTGGCGGTCACGACGAGCGCGAGCAGACCCTAAACCAACTTCTTGTCGAAATGGATGGCTTCCAAGAGAACTCACAAGTTATTTTGATTGCTGCTACTAATCGCCCTGATGTTTTGGATCCTGCATTACTTCGACCAGGACGCTTTGATCGTCAGATTGCAGTTGATCGTCCGGATCTAAAGGGACGTGAAGCGATTTTGCAGGTTCACTCCAAGGGCAAGCCATTAAGTGATGATGTAAAGCTAGTTGATTACGCACGTCGCACACCTGGTTTTACTGGTGCAGACCTTGCAAATGTTCTCAATGAAGCTGCACTTCTTTCCGCCAGAGATGACAAAGCAACTATTGGCAACATCGAATTAGATGAAGCGATCGATCGCGTAATGGCTGGCCCACAACGTAAATCTCGCTTGATGAATGATGATGAACGTCGAGTTACGGCATATCACGAAGCAGGTCACGCATTAGTTGCGCATGCTTTGCCTCATACCGATCCTGTTCACAAGGTCACGATCATGCCTCGAGGACGCGCACTTGGTTACACGATGGTTTTGCCTGATGAAGATAAGTATTCGACTACCCGCAATCAACTGTTAGACCAACTGGCGTACTCGCTAGGTGGTCGTGCGGCAGAAGAATTAATTTTCCATGACCCATCAACTGGTGCATCAAATGATATTGAAAAGGCAACTGCCCTTGCTCGCGCAATGGTTACTCAATATGGAATGACAGAGTCAATTGGTGCAATTAAACTTGGAGGTGGTTCTACCGAACCATTCTTAGGTCGAGACTATGGTCACCAACGCGACTACAGCGAAAACATCGCTGCAGTGGTTGATCGTGAGATTCGCACCCTCATTGAAAATGCCCACCAAGAAGCTTTTGATATTTTGGTTGCCAATCGCAAGATTCTGGATGAAATGGTTGTGGAACTTCTTGAAAAAGAAACGCTCAATAAAGAAGAGATTGCTCAGATATTTAAAAAGGTTAAGTTGGTGACGAAACGTCCAGCGTGGACAGGTTCAGCGACTCGTATTCCATCGGAACAGCCACCGGTTGATATTCCAGAGCGCCTAGTTGTAGAGCGACCTGTAGAGGAAAAGAAGAAGTCTGTCCGACGCAAGAAGGCCGCAAGTGACGGTAAATAAAGTCACCGTCACCGATGGTCGCGCTTCTGGTCCTTACGATCAGGAGCGCGCTGAAAAGGCTATCCGTGAGCTGCTTTTAGCTCTTGGAGAAAACCCTGACCGAGAAGGATTAAAGGAAACTCCTGCACGTGTTGCTCGTGCAATGAAAGAAAACTTTGAAGGATTGTGGCAATCACCTGAAGATGTTTTGACAACAACTTTTGATATTGGGCATGAAGAGCTTGTGATTGTTCGCGATATCGAAGTGTTTTCGCATTGCGAACATCACTTAACACCTTTCCATGGTGTTGCACACATTGGTTACATTCCTCGCGGAAAGATCACTGGACTTTCAAAACTCGCTCGCTTAGTAGATATGTATGCAAAGCGTCCTCAGGTGCAGGAACGTTTAACAACACAAATCGCAGATGCAATGGTCAATATTTTGGATCCACTTGGAGTAATTGTCATTATCGATTGTGAACACTTATGTATGTCGATGCGCGGAGTTAAGAAGTCACATGCACGAACAACTACATCTGCAGTTCGTGGAGCTTTAAACAATCCTGCTACCCGCGCAGAAGCTATTTCACTAATCACTAAGAACTAATCACATGTTAGTGATGGGCATTTTGAATGTAACTCCTGATTCATTTGCCGATGGTGGAAGACACGACGATTTTGATGCCGCGCTTTCACGTGGTTTAGAAATGATTGTAGAAGGTGTCGACATCATCGATATCGGTGGTGAGTCAACTCGCCCAGGCGCAGATCGTGTAAGTGAAGAAGAAGAGATCGCAAGAACGATTCCAGTAATTACTGAATTAGCAAAACATGGTGCCACAATAAGTATTGACACTATGAGAGCAAGTACGGCAGAGGCCGCAATTAATGCAGGTGCATCAATTATTAATGATGTAAGCGGGGGATTGGCTGATAATGCGATGCTACAAACTGCGGCTCGCCTGAAAGTTCCGTACATCGCGATGCATTGGCGCGGACACTCAAAGGAGATGAATTCCAAGGCTATTTATGGTGATGTTGTTGCTGAGGTCATTGCAGAGCTGAATGAACGAATAGCTGCTGCATTAGAGGCAGGCATTGATAAAGACAAGATAATTATTGATCCAGGTATTGGGTTTGCTAAGGATGCCGAACATAACTGGGCGATTATTGATTCAATTGAAAAATTTGTCGATCTAGGTTATCCAGTTTTGGTTGGGGCATCTCGTAAGAGGTTCTTGGGTGGAGAATCTCCTGATGAACGAG
>JBILNA010000028.1:0-8100 GCA_044375255.1 Candidatus Planktophila sp. | reverse complement strand
GGAATTTTGGCAACTGAGTTTGCTTGGGCTGGTCGCATAATGATGCGCACTAAGGAAATGGCAAGTAAAGCTGCAGAACGCACAGGAATGAAACCTTGGGTTAAATACTTTTTGGTTGCAGGCGGTGCAGTATTTTCAATCGTTGCAATTCTTATTTATCACAACCGTTAAAAACTAGAGCGGATCTCCCACAGATCGGGAAAAGTTGGATTAAAAAGCGTGCTGGAAAGATAACCAACTCCGCTGGATCCACCGGTTCCAATTTTGTGTCCGATAGTTCTTTCAACCATCTTTACATGGCGATAACGCCATTCCTGCAATCCTTCATCAATATCTACAAGGCGTTCACACACCATTGCAGACTCTGGATCATTGCGATGCACATCCAACAAAACTGATTGCACCACCTGATCTGCTACATAGCTTTCAGATTTATTGCGGTTCAAAACTTCTTGGGGAATAGCGTGACCACGCTTTAGTAAATAGACAAGAGCAGAATCCCACACCGAATTCTTGGCAGTGATGATTTTGATTTGTTCTTGAATATCAGGTGGCAAGTGTCCAGCCATCTTTTCATCACGTCGCCCAAGTAGCGCTTCTACCATTCTAAATTGTGCTGATTGAAAACCACTAGATGAAGATAGATAAGAACGGAAGGAATTAAATTGCAAAGGAGTCATAGTTTCTAAGATGTCAATCTGCGTAACACAGACTTTTAAGATAGTTCTGATGCGACCCAAGATAGCTAGCGAATAATGGGAATCACCAGATTCCATTGCACGCTGTGCTTCTTGAAACTCATGAATTAATTGCTTGAACCACAATTCATATGTCTGGTGAATGATGATAAACAACATCTCATCATGTTCTGGACCGGTTGATAATGGTCGTTGCAGCTTTAAGAGCTCATCAACAGCAAGATAAGAGGTATAGGTAAGGGCTGAATCAAAGTTTTCGCTCATGTGACTCGTGAACCGCCTTCTTTAACCTCTTTATAGCGGCCAGATGCCACTAGATCACGCATACGGTCAAAGCCATCCCAGATTTCTACATAAGAAGTTGGAAGTGGCGAGATCGCTAATCGAATTGAATTAGGGGTGCGGTAATCAGGAATCACATTGCTTATGGTGCGCATTGCAACGCAAATCTGTGCAGCATCTGGATGCACCAACGATATGTGCCCACCACGTTCTTTTGGATCACGCGAAGTATTCAGCTCAATACCAAGGGGTGCTAACCATTCATCATAAAGATCAATCATCATCTGAGTTCCAACGGCAGCTTTGTGTGCAATCGCATCAATGCCAGCCTCTTTGATCATTGCAAAAGCGGTCTGCACGCAACGGATTCCCATCAATGATGGGCTTGCGATTTGGAATCCTCGAATTGATTGAGACCGTTCAAACACGGGTCCCATCTCAAACTGAGCATCTTGAGCAAACCAACCCTGAATAGGAACTTGTAACTCTTTTTGAATTCGCTTTGAAACATACAACCAAGCAGGTGAACCTGGTCCTGAGTTTCCATATTTATAAGTACAGCCAACACAGAGATCAACGCCGTTAGCATCAAGGTTTAATTCAATAGCACCAACAGCGTGACTTGCGTCCCACACAACTAGTGCACCAATTGCTCGCACTTGATCTGTAATTGACTTCAGGTCGGTTCGAGCACCAGATCGGTATTGAATAACTTCAAGCGTCACCATTGCAATATCATCATTAAGGTACGGTGCAAGAACTTCGGTAGTGATTCGTTCATGAGTTGCAATAGTTGGATCCTCGTTGTCGATGATGACAAGGTTTAAGCCAAACTGTTTTGCGATTCCATCTAGAATGTAACGATCAGTTGGAAAGTTTGCAGCATCCGTAATTATTGTTTTACGCCCAGGGCGTGCATGAATTGCAGCCAGGCACAGTTGATAGAAATTAACCGAGGTTGTATCGCAGACAAGAACCTGTCCCGCAGCAGCCCCTAATGCCGCTTCACCCAATAAATCACCAGTTGGTTGGGCTTCATCAACCCAATGGCTCCAACCAGTTACGACTTCAGGACCCCATTCCTTGGTCATGAAGTCGTTGATCGCCGTGATGGTTGCCTTGGGTAAACGACCAAGAGAATTTCCATCCAAATAACACATCGTGGGGTCACCTACGACAAATTGGGATTTGAAATGAGCCAGTGGATCTTTTTTATCGAGCTCTTCCGCATATTCGCGGTCAGTTACCTTCATGAGGGAAAGGTACGCTCTCCTACCGTGGCGCGCAATGTTGTTAACATCGAAGATGTCTCTAAAGCCTTTGATATCAAAGAGCTCTTAGTAGGCGTCTCACTTGGCGTTTCTGAAGGTGATCGAATTGGAATTGTTGGTCGTAATGGTTCAGGCAAAAGCACTTTAATGAAAATTATGGCCGGATTAGAACTGCCAGATTCAGGACGTGTAACAAAATCAAATTCAGCAAAAATTGGTCTGTTGTCTCAGGTAGATCTGGCAAACCCTGAAAGCACAGTTGGTGAAGTTGTCTTAGGTGATGCTGCAAAGCATGAGTGGGCAAGTGACCCAAACATCCGTGAAGTCTTTACTGGATTGTTTGGCAGTTTCGATGACCACATCTTCGATCGTAAATTTGGTCAACTATCTGGCGGAGAGCGCCGACGTGTTGGCTTAGCAAAACTACTTATTAATGAACTGGATTTAATTCTGCTTGATGAGCCAACAAACCACCTAGATGTCGAAGGCGTGGCTTGGCTTGCAACCTATATCAACAATCGTCGAGGTTTGGCGGTTGTTGTTGTAACGCACGATCGTTGGTTCCTCGATGCTGTTACGGATCGAACCTGGGAAGTCGTAGAAGGCAAAGTCGAAGAATACGATGGTGGTTACAGTGCTTTTGTTTTATCGAAAGCCGAACGTTCTCGCCAAGCATCTGTAATGGATCAACGCCGCAACATGTTGATTAAAAAAGAGCTTGCCTGGTTGCGTCGTGGCGCACCAGCTCGTACTACTAAACCTAAGTTTCGTGTCGATGCAGCAAATGTTTTAATCGCAGATGAACCAGCACCCCGTGATCAAGGGGAACTACTGAAGTTTGCACTGAACCGTCTAGGGAAAACAGTGTATGAAGCCCATCATGTGCAAGTGAAACTTGGCGACAACGAACTTATAGATGACCTGTATTGGAATATTGGCCCAGGTGATCGAATTGGAATTGTTGGCGTAAACGGTGCTGGAAAAACAACATTAATGAAGACTTTAACTGGTGAGATAGCACCAACTGCCGGAAAGCTTGTAACCGGTGTAACCGTCAAAGCAGCATTC
Source organism: Candidatus Planktophila sp. (assembly GCA_044375255.1). Classification (GTDB taxonomy): domain Bacteria; phylum Actinomycetota; class Actinomycetes; order Nanopelagicales; family Nanopelagicaceae; genus Planktophila. The sequence continues at coordinate 4,781 of JBILNA010000028.1, read as the reverse complement.
TTAACCCAGCATCTTGATGAACTGGACCCAACGTGGCGGGTACTTGAAGCGGTTGAAAAGGTTGCCAACCGTGTCGAAATTGGTGGCGGGCGCGAGTTATCTGCTTCTCAATTGTGTGAGCGCCTGGGTTTTGATCGCGAGTCACAATGGACTCCAGTTGGGGACTTATCAGGCGGAGAAAAACGACGTTTACAGCTGACTCGCTTGTTAATGGATAGCCCAAATGTTTTATTGCTGGACGAGCCAACGAATGATTTTGATATTGAAACCCTTACTGAGCTTGAAGATCTATTAGATAGCTATGGCGGCACTTTGATTGTTATCTCGCACGATAGATATTTCCTTGAACGGGTGTGTGATCGCTTTGTTGGTTTACTGGGTGACAAAAAAGTACGTGACTTACCCCGTGGAGTTGATGAGTATCTTGAACAACGAGCGGCTGTATTGTCACTAGTTGGCACCACCACTAAAGAAAAAAAGAGTTCAAACGCCGCCGAGCAACGACAGTTAAAGAAAGATTTAGTTCGACTTGAACGACAGATGGAAAAATGTAGCGCTGCTATCGCAGCCTTAATTATGGAACAAGAGAGCGCTGCCTTTGATGCCGACCGCTTGGTAGCAATTGCTGCAGAGCTAACTGGTTTGAATAAGGAAGCCACGAAACTAGAGGAGGAGTGGCTCCAAGTCACCCTTTCACTCGAAGGCTAAGTTAGGATTTTTTATGCGGTTAGATTTACTGGCAGCCCTTTCGGGGGCCATGATTGCTTTGCAGGCACGAGCAAATGGGGAGCTTTCTCACAGACTGGATAATGGATTACAAGCTGCCCTTGTTTCCTTTGGTTCAGGTCTCATTATTATTTTTGTTATCACGCTCTTTAACACAAAAATAAAAGAGGGAATCAGAAATCTTCGCCAATCTGTTGCGAATAGAGAGATAGCACGTTGGAAATTGTTTGCAGGTGCCCTTGGTGGAAGCTTTGTTGCAATTCAAACTCAGATTGTTCCCCTGATCGGTGTCGCGATTTATTCAGTCGCATCTATTGCGGGGCAAACAGCAATGTCACTGATTGTTGATCGAATTGGGTTAACTGGTGGGGGAAAGAAGTTGATCTCCCCAAGGCGAGTATTGGCAGCGTTTTTGACTGTTCTAGCGGTCCTAGTTTCAGTATGGGATCGCATCGATGCAAACAACTTATCAATGCTTGCTGTAACTGCTGGCGGTATAGCTGGTGCAGTTGTTGGTGTACAGCGCGCTTTAAATGGCCAGATCAATGAACACTCACAACAAAGCTTTACAACATCACTATTAAACTTTATGACAGGAACAGCATTTCTACTTATATTGATTATCGCGGGGTTGATTCTGGGTAAGAATGAGCTCTCACCATTACCGAGTGGCCCATGGTGGATTTATACAGGTGGGGTAATTGGTGTCATTTACATCGCTTTTACTTCAACAATTGTTCAGCATTTAGGCGTGTTGACTTTTACATTGTTTAGTGTGGGTGGACAGTTAATTGGATCGTTGGTAATTGATCTCGTCTCGCCCACAGAAGGCGTTAGCGTGAGTGCCTACTTAGTAACAGGAATTGTTATGACGTATGCGGGCGTTGTTGCCGGTGGCGTAAGTAATCAACGAGTGCGTAAGTGATTGAAGCAACAATTGTGAAAGCGGCAATCGAATAAGTCCAAGTTTCTACCCACGGCAATGTAGCGGTGTAGTAGCCAGCTAATGTAATTCCAACTCCCCACACCAAGGCACCAATTACGTTTGCAGATGAGAAGCTGTAATAATTCATCTTAGAAGCACCTGCGATAGTAGGAACAAAGGTTCGTACCCAAGGAATAAATCGTGCGGCAAAAACTGACCACCAACCATTTCTCTTATAGAAAGTTTCGGAGCGAGCTACTACTTTTAAAATCCTTGGATCCTTGTACTTATCTAGCAAGGGTCTGCCGATCTTTCGGCCAAGTGCGAAGCCAACCTGATTGCCACTGGCGGCGGCCATGAAAATCACCATTGCGACGTTGAAAATACTTACATCTCTACCTGTTGAGGCAACCAGACCAGCGCTGAAAAGAACCGAGCTTCCAGGTAGGAAAAACGCTGGTAAAAATGCGGTTTGGGCAAAAACAAGTCCCCCTGCTAAAAGATAGACAAATATGGGGGCGATACTTGCAAACTGTTCGTCAAAGGTAGCTGCTAGCTCAATCACACTGACTTCTTTACCGCCGCAGCAACAGCCTTTACAACATTGGGATCAAAGACGCTCGGAACAATAAATGATGTGTTCAGCTGTTCGGGTGAAACACACTCTGAAATAGCTGCAGCAGCTGCAAGAAGCATCTGATCTGAAATCTTATGCGCGTTTGCATCTAGTAACCCACGGAAGATTCCGGGGAAGGCTAAAACATTGTTGATTTGATTTGGCTGATCGCTTCGTCCTGTTGCGACAACAGTTGCATACTTTCTCGCGATCACTGGATCAATCTCAGGATCTGGGTTTGCAAGTGCGAAAACTATTGAACCTTTAGCCATCGAGGCGACATCAGATTCAGTTAATACATTAGGTGCGCTAACACCAATGAATATATCTGCATCGATCATTGCTTCAGAAATCTTGCCCGTAAAATTAGTTGGGTTACTGTTATTGATAAACCATTGCTGCAAGGAATCATCAGATTTCATACCGTTGTGAATTACTCCGTGATGATTAAAGCCGATGATGTTGCTTGCACCATCTAAAGTCAATAAGCGCGCAATTGCATTGCCTGCTGCACCAACACCGCTTAGAACAATCTTTGCAGTTTTCAAATCTTTCTTAACCAATTTAAGGGCATTTCGAAGAGCAGCTAGAACCACAATCGCAGTACCGTGTTGGTCGTCGTGGAAAACCGGGATATCTAATAGCTCGCGCAGGCGTGCTTCAACTTCAAAGCATCGGGGAGCGGAAATGTCTTCAAGGTTGATGCCACCATAGACGGGTGCAATCAACTGCACCGTGCGAACAATTTCATCCACATCTTGTGTATCTAAACAAACAGGCCATGCATCAACATCGGCAAAGCGCTTAAACAAGGCTGCCTTACCTTCCATCACAGGAAGCGCTGCCGCAGGACCGATATTTCCAAGGCCTAAAACAGCTGAACCATCAGTTACAACGGCCACGGTATTGCGCTTAATAGTAAGGCGACGAGCATCTGATGGGTCAGCAACGATAGCTTGGCAAATACGAGCAACGCCAGGTGTATAGGCACGAGATAAATCATCTCGAGTCTTTAGTGGCACCTTTGAGGCAATTTCAATCTTTCCACCAAGGTGCAAAAGGAATGTTCGATCACTTACCTTGCGAACAGTCAAATCTGAATTGAGAGAGATGGCTGCAGTAATTTGTTCTGCATGTTCAGCATCAATCGTGTCACATGTAATATCGATGACAACTTTTTCAAGAAGAGATTCAACAACATCAAGTGCAGTAATTGTTGCACCGGCTCCAGTAATAACTGTTGTTGCTAGTGCTACCGGGTTTGAATCAGGGGATCCTTCGACACGGATCGTAATTCCGTACCCAGGTGAGGTTGATGCCATTTACACAACTCCATAAAGACGATCGCCGGCATCGCCAAGTCCGGGCACGATGTATCCATGTTCATTTAACTTTTCATCCAAAGCGCCAGTCACGATTGTGATTGGGACCTTGCTATTTGCAAACTCTTTTTCAACGGCGGCAATTCCTTCTGGAGCAGACAAGATACAAACCGCCGTGATGTCTGTTGCACCAAGATCAATTAAATAATGAAAAGCCATAATTAATGTTCCACCAGTTGCAAGCATCGGATCCAAAACGAAAACTTGGCGACCTGAAAGATCATCAGGAAGACGGTTTGCATATGTGCTTGCTTCTAAAGTTTTTTCATCTCGAACCATTCCGAGGAAGCCAACTTCTGCTGTTGGTACCAACTTGCTCATTCCTTCAAGCATTCCTAAACCAGCGCGAAGAATTGGCACGACTACCGGGCGCGGCTCGGCTAACTTCTGGCCCTTTGTCTTGGTTACAGGTGTTTTAATCTCAACTTCTTGTGTTCGCACATCACGGGTAGCTTCGTAAGCCAGAAGCGTTACAAGCTCTTCAACCAGACGTCGGAAGGTTGGTGAATCGGTGCGTTCGTCGCGCAAAACCGTGAGTTTGTGATTGATAAGCGGGTGATTGGCGACATGTACTTTCATAGGTAATACCTTACAGGGGTTTTATTCCATGCAAATGAGTGAAAGTATGGCCCCATGTCCGAATTCGAAGATGGCCTCAACGATGAGACCGAGGAGATTGAATCCTTCGATGACATACGCGATGAAGTGCGCGACCTCACAAGTGAAATGGATTTCGCCGTAGCGGCTTGGCATGAAGATGGCCGCTGGACCTTGGCAACCTTGCCTGACCCATATGACATTGCACAAATTATTACCAGATTGAAGTCACAACAAACCAACGGTGGTTCCATTGCATTGATTGCAATTGATGAAGAGTTCTTTATTTTAATTCGCGTACTTGGTTCACATATTTCTTTGTTCCTCAGCGATGCAACCGCTGCTTTAGATTATCCAGTCGCTGAAGAGTTAATGGAGATTGCCGATCTTCCTATTCCGGAAGAGGATGAAGAATCTGGTCCTGTGGGACATTTAGAAATTTTGGCAGACCTTGGTTTAAATGGCATGGAAATATCTGCCCTGTGTGATGATGAAGAATTATTTCCTGATGAACAGTTAGAAGCGATTGCAGCTC
>JBILNA010000027.1:0-8167 GCA_044375255.1 Candidatus Planktophila sp. | reverse complement strand
CGCGCTGCGGCGGTATAGGGAAAATCTACGGGAAGTATTTCAGCGCGATGGGAACTCATTAGTGCGCAGATGCAATCTCTGGTTTTTCATACTCGGTAACCATTCCGATAATCGAAATAACCAAAGCACCTAGACCAATCAGTGAAAGCCACCAACCAATGATTAAACCAAGAGCAAATACACATGCACTAACAGCTACAGGCAAAGGCCACCAAGAATGCGGGCTATAGAAACCAAGTTCGCCCGCACCATCTGAAATCTCTGCAGTTAAGTTGTCTTCAGGAAGTGTTACACCAATTCGCTTTTGAGTAAACCAAACATAGAAGCCAACCATTCCGGCCAAACATGCCGAAAGAAGCATTCCCGCGATACCAACTTCTTCGCCGCCTACCTGCCAGTAAATAACTGTCATGATCACATAGAAAACACTTAAACCGCCAAATAACTTCCACGATGCTTTCATGGGTAATTAATGCCCTTCCGTCTTGACGTGAGGATGGTGCAGATCAAATGCAGGACGCTCTGAAGAAATGCGAGGCATCGACAAGAAGTTATGGCGAGGTGGTGGGCATGATGTTGCCCATTCAAGCGATGATCCGTAACCCCAAGGATCATCGACTCCCACCATTGGGGCCTTACGAGTAATCCAGATGTTAATTGCAAAAGGAATCATGGACAGAGCTAACAAGAACGAGCCGATAGTGGAAACAGTATTCATGAAAGTGAAACCATCAGTTGGTAGGTAATCGGCATAACGTCGAGGGAAGCCCTTAATTCCAAGCCAGTGCTGAATCAAGAAAGTTAAGTGGAAGCCAAAGAAAAGGGTCCAGAAGTGAATCTTTCCGAGGGTTTCATTGAGCATGCGACCAGTGAACTTAGGCCACCAGAAGTAGAAACCTCCGAACATCGCAAAGACCACTGTTCCAAAAAGAACGTAGTGGAAGTGCGCAACTACGAAGTAGCTAGCAGAGACAGCAAAATCAAGTGGTGGTGAGGCCAAAATGATTCCGGTAATTCCACCGAACAAGAAGGTCACCAAAAATCCCATAACCCACAACATTGGAGTCTCAAAGGTTACGTGGCCGCGCCACATAGTTCCGATCCAGTTGAAGAATTTCACACCCGTTGGAACACCAATCAAAAATGTCATAAATGAGAAGAATGGCAGCAGAACTTGACCGCTTGCGAACATGTGGTGTGCCCATACTGAAACTGAAAGAGCTGCAATTGCAATTGTTGCTGCGATAAGTCCGAGATATCCAAAGATTGGTTTACGGCTAAACACCGGCAAGATTTCAGTCACTATTCCGAAGAATGGAAGCGCCAAAATATAGACCTCGGGGTGTCCGAAGAACCAGAACAAGTGCTGGAACAACATCACACCACCATTGGCAGGATCGAACAGATGCGTTCCATAGAGACGATCTGATTCCAGACCCAATAACGCAGCCGCTAAAGGTGGGAATGCAAGTAGGACCAAAATCGAGGTAAGCAAAACGTTCCATGAAAAGATCGACATACGGAACATCGTCATGCCTGGCGCACGCATAGTGAAAATAGTCGTAATGAAGTTAACGCCACCAAGAATTGTTCCCACACCACTGATTGCAAGACCAATTAACCAAAGGTCTGAACCGATGCCAGGTGAGTACTGAGAATTAGAAAGTGGTGCATAAACGGTCCAACCAAATGAGGCGGCACCGCCAGGTGAAAGGAATCCACCAAAAGCCATCAAGGAACCAAATAGATACAACCAATACGACAACATGTTAAGACGAGGGAATGCCACATCCGCCGCACCGATCTGTAATGGCATGATCACGTTAGCAAAACCAACAAAGAGTGGGGTTGCAAACATCAGTAACATAATCGTTCCGTGCATAGTGAAAATCTGGTTGTACTGCTCGTTACTGAGGAATTGCATACCTGGTCGAGCTAACTCTGCACGCAGGGCTAGCGCTAGGACTCCACCAATAAGGAACCAAGCAAAAGATGTCAAAAGGTACAAATACCCGATTGTCTTGTGGTCAGTAGAAGTAATCCACTTAACAAATGCTTTTCCTTTAGGGGCTGGCATTGGACGACTCTCAGTCATCGTCGGTCTTTCAGCATAAGTTGTCATGCCTGGTCCCCCTTAAGTGTTTCGAGATATGCATCAAATTCAGCTGGTGTAACTACTTTGACCTTAAACAACATCTGTGAGTGGTTACGTCCACACAAAATATTGCATCGTCCCGGGAACTCGCCCAACTTGTTTGCCGTAAATTCAAGACTGTTGGTAAGTCCCGGAAGATTCTGCATCTGAATCATGAAGGCAGGAATCCAGAAACCATGCACAACATCATTTGCTGTCAGCGTGTATCGAACTCGTTCACCTAGCGGTACAACCAGAGTTGGAGTCTGCTCTGGGGTTCCGGTGACAAGCGCCTTAGGACCAGCTTCGGGGTAACCGAACTGCCAAGACCATTGGAAACCTTCGACCGTAATTTCGTGTGCATACGTTGTGGTTTTTTCCGTAATTATTGTCTGCTTCTGTGCAGTGTAATAAAACAGAACGGCAACGATGATGAACGGAATAATTGTGTAAGCAACTTCAACCGGAACGTTGTACTGAGTTTGCTTTGGAAAAGAAGGATCATCCTTCTTGCCGCGGTGAAAAACTGCAGGCCACAAAATGAGAACTAATGTGATTACACCGACGACTCCACCAGCGATCCAAGCGCCTTGCCACAACGACAGTGATTGGTCATTAACGCTTGTAACGCCTTCTTCAAAACCTAAGCCTGAAACTTGTGAACAACCAGTTAACAAAACTAGCGGGGCCAGAAGAAGTAACGCCTTGAATCGGCTCAAAACTGTGCGTCGGGACATGGGCTAAGGATAGTTTGAAAACCCTCTCAGCGTGGCACGAGCCTATTCTCGGCGAGGGGTGGCACTGCTCACATTACTTAAGGTGCACAGCAATCTCATCAGCTGCCGCCTGACCATAGGCCTCTGCAAAGCGTTCTACAAACTGCGCATTGGTAAATCGATATTCCTGAGTTCCAAGAGTCTCGATGACGTATGTCGCAATTAGCGCACCCAATTGGGCGCATCGTTCATGGGAAACTCCCCATGCCAGGCCTGCAATAAACCCTGAACGAAATGAGTCGCCAACGCCGGTTGGATCGGTTTTGGATTTTTCCTTAGGGCAGGTCACCTGTACAAACTCCCCTGCGGCACTTTCCACTTTGGCACCTTTAGAACCCAAAGTCACTACGCGGTATTTCACCCGTTCTAAGATTTCTCTATCGCTCCACCCAGTCTTTTGCATGGCAAGTGCGAGTTCGTATTCGTTGAGAAACAGGTAGGAAGCGCCATCGATGAGCAACTTTATTTCATCACCTGACATGCGCGCCATTTGTTGGGAAGGATCTGCGGCGAATGGGATTGCGTTTTGTCGGCAGACTTCGGAATGACGAAGCATCGCTTCAGGGTCATCCGGTGAAATAACCATCATGTCCAGGCGACCTGTTTTTTCCATGATAGGACTTAGCTCAATATTGCGAGCTTCAGACATTGCACCTGGAAAAAATGATGCAATCTGATTGAGATCTTGATCAGTTGTTACTACAAAGTGTGCGGTGTGCAGTGTTGTTGAAACCAAAGCATGTGAAGTATCAACGCCATGACGAGAAAGCCAGGCTTCATAATCAGCCCAATCTTTGCCCACGGCGGCAATCAAAATTGGGTTCAGGCCAAGCACACCCATTCCGTAAGCAATATTTGCTGCGCAACCTCCGCGGCGAACATCCAAACTATCTACAAGAAAACTGAGTGAAACTTTTTCAAGTGATCCTGCAACTAAGGAATCGGTGAACTTTCCTGAGAAAGTCATTAAATGGTCAAGACCTACCGAACCCGCTACACCGATTTTCATGTAGGGATCCTAGTGCGCTGCAGGCAAGTGTTTAGTTAAATGAATCGCCGCAAGCACATGAGCCCGCTGCATTTGGATTATCGATTGTGAAACCTTGCTTTTCGATAGTGTCTACAAAGTCGATCGTGGCACCAGATAGGTATGGGTCAGACATCTTGTCTGTAATCACCTTTACGGCGCCGAACTCGCGAATGATGTCGCCTTCCATATTGCGGTCATCAAAGTAGAGCTGATACTTAAGGCCTGAGCAACCTCCAGGTTGGACAGCGACACGAAGGTTCAGGTCATCGCGACCCTCTTGCGCAAGAAGTGCGGAAACCTTTGATGCAGCTACATCGGTAAGAAGAATTCCTGTTGTTGTTGCTTCTGTTGTCATTATTGCTCCCCTAAATTGACTACCCCGTAATCCTACTCCCCGTAAAGGGTGGCTGCGAGTCGAGGGCTTTAAGAGTCGGGCTCTATAGTTTTCCCATGACAACTAATGACGGTAAAGGGACATCTAGCGAAGGCAAAGGTCGTCCCACCCCAACGCGAAAAGAAGCAGAGTCCAAGCGCAAGGTTTCATCATTGGCACCTGTCGTGACCAAGGACCAAAAGCGCGCATCCAAGGCGTTAGCTCGTCAGAGCCGTGTTGCACAGCGCGCCGCGTATTTACGTGGTGACGAGTCTGCGTTGCCTGCTCGTGATCGCGGTCCAGCAAGAAGATATGTTCGAAACTATGTCGATTCACGACGATCAATTGGCGAATACTTTCTTCCAATCATCTTTATTGTTTTAGTTCTTACGCTCTTTCCTGTTGCAGCGGTGCAATATGGCGCGGTTGCTTTAATGTACGCCGTATTGATTATTGCTGTAATCGATGGAATTTTTCTTTCGCGCAAGATTCGCAAAGCGATTGGAATAAAGTTTCCAGGAACATCTACAAAGGGTCTAGGAATGTATGCCTGGTTGCGATCCACGCAGATGCGTAGATTGCGTGCACCACACCCTCAGGTAAAGGTTGGCGATTCAATCGACTAGAAAAGATTTAAGCCCGTGGATTTGGGCTAACTGTCTTTGCAGCATCGCGCTCAGGAAGGTTTCCTAGCACTGTATCGATTGCCTTCATTACATCCGCTTCTAGCTTCACACCTGCAGCTTTTACATTCTCTTTGACTTGCTTAGGTTTTGTCGCACCCATAATTGCGCACGAAACATTTGGATTTTGCAATACCCAAGCAATAGCAAGTTGTGACATTGTTAATCCGGCTTGATCTGCAATTGGCTTAAGGTTCTGGACCGCTTCCAGAACTTCTTCACGCAGCCAACCCTTAATCATGTTTGCACCGCTGCCTTTATCAGTTGCTCGTGAACCCGCTGGTGCTTTTTTGCCTGGTAAATACTTTCCAGTCAAAACCCCTTGTGCCATTGGAGACCAAACGATCTGTCCAATGCCTTCTTTCTGCGAAAGTGGAACAACTTCAGCTTCAATCACTCGCCATAACGCTGAATACTGAGGCTGACTTGATACAAAGCGGTTGTAGCCACGAGCATCTTGAATTTCTAATGCTGACTTGATCTGAGAAGCATTCCATTCGGAGAAACCAATGTAGTGAACCTTGCCTGCACGGATCAGATCATCAAATGCGCTTAAGGATTCTTCAAGTGGAGTTTCATAATCAAACCGATGCATCTGATACAGATCAATGTGATCGGTCTGTAAACGCTTTAGGGATGCGTTACATGATTCGATAATGTGTTTTCTTGATAGCCCACGATCGTTCTTGCCGGTACCTGTTGGCCAATACACCTTGGTGAAAAGTTCGTAGGATTCGCGACGAACACCTTTAAGTGCTTTACCTAAAACTGTCTCCGCCTTTGTTCCTGCATAGACATCTGCAGTGTCATAAGTAGTGATTCCCTCATCAAGGGCGGCTCTTACGCATTTGATCGCAGCCTCTGATTCGATCTGGTTTCCGTGAGTAATCCAGTTTCCGTATGCGATTTCAGAAACGTACATTCCGGTACTGCCAAGGCGTCTGTATTCCATGCCAAGAGAGTAGGCCGTGCGCGCCTAGTTGCCAAGCCCGATTGCTTATGGTTTGGTTCGCTCACAACTAAATAGCTCACCTTGTAGGGGAAGTTCGGTGAAACTCCGACGCTGACCCGCAACCGTAAATCATTCAACGAGTAAATCTCTTGAATTCGATAAGTCGGATTACCTACTAGGTGTAGATGAGACAAACACCCGCCGAGGTTTGCGGGGTGTGCTCCTAACGTCAGTACGGGTTCTTAGCTGAACTTATGCACTATTCGTGTGGTTCACTCCCTGTGAGACTCTTTCACAATCGAGAGGCTCCACAGTAATGAAGTTCAAAATAGTTCTAGCAATAATTCTTATCTCAACATTTGTTACTCCGTCTGCGCAAGCTGCCGAAAAGGGCTGGCGCTACTGGGGATATTTCCAAGCAGCCCCAGGAAAAACTGTCTGGACTCCTGCCATGACAGGACCAACAGTGGATATCGCTGATGGTTCAGTTGAAGGTTGGTCATTCGTATTTAGCTCCGATGACATTCCCTCTGTCAAACCGCGCGTAAAGCCAGATTTCAAAAGTATTTGCGCTGGCGTGAAGGCAGACAAGGACACTAAACGAATTGGATTAGTCATCGACTTTGGATCTTCGGCATATGCACCCAAGGGTGAAAAGGTTAAGAAAACAGTTACAACCTGCGTCCGAGTTGCGAAGGAATCTCAAGGAATCGATGTGTTGGGGCAAGTGACAAAAATTCGCGCAGCAGGTTCAGGACTTATCTGCGGACTTAATGGCTACCCCGCAAAAGAGTGTGGTGTGGAAATACCAACTCCTAAAGCGCTTATCAAAAAATAGTTAATGACTAAGCCATCGCTGCACCCATTCACTTGGTGGCTATGGGCTATCGGTTTGGCAATAGCCATTCTCCGTTTCGATAGCACATGGTTCACTCTTTCATGCCTGGGTGCGGTCATGGTCATTGTTTTCTCATTAAGAGATGACGCACCGTGGGCTAAGAGTTTTGATTGGACCTTAAAACTTTCTGTCTGGATTTTGGCAATTCGAACTTTTATTGGAGTGACTATCGGTGTTCCTATTCCGGGAACTCAGATTTTTAAATTGCCAATCCTTCCCCTGCCGTCGTGGATGCCTGGAATACGCATCGGAGGCGTTGTCACCTGGGAAAGATTTTCCTCAGCCCTAACAGAAGGGCTTCTCATTTGCTCCATCATCGTAATCTTTGGGGCAGCTGCATCCCTTACAAGCCCACATCGTTTGCTACGAGTTCTGCCCGTATACATTTACGAGTTTGGGGTTGCGGTCGTAATTGCGACTTCGGTGCTGCCGCAAATCGTTTCATCGGTGAAGAGAATTCGAATGGCTCAACGGTTGCGTGGGCAGAGCACCAAAGGATTTACTTCGTGGAAGAGAGTTGCTATTCCTTTGCTAGAAGAATCTCTTGCTAGGTCCCTTGATTTGGCGGCTGCGATGGATAGTCGTGGTTACGGAGTTAGCAAAAAACGCTCGCGCTACCGCCCTATCTCGTGGAAACTAAAGGATTCACTTGTTGTTGCATCGGCGCTATGTGTACTGGTGATCTCATGATTAAGTTTTCACATGTATCACTGATCTATCCGAACTCAACAACAACTGTTCTAGAAGATTTGAACCTAACAATTGACGAGGGTGAATTGGTCCTTGTTATTGGACCAACTGGTTCGGGTAAATCATCGTTATTGCGTTTGATCAACGGACTGGTTCCTCATCACACCGGAGGAATTTTGGCCGGAGATGTAAGCGTCAACGGTGTTTCCACACAGATTGCAACACCTGGGGCTATGGCACATCTGATCGGAATCGTTGGTCAAAATCCAGCCAATGGTTTTGTCGCGGACACAGTTGAAGAAGAGCTCGCTTTTGGAATGGAGGTTCTCAATCTTCCTAATGATGTAATGCGAAAGCGCGTTGAAGAGGTTTTAGATCTATTGAGTCTTGCCCCGCTTCGTAATAGATCCATCGCGACATTGAGCGGTGGGGAACAACAGCGGGTTGCAATAGGTGCCGCCCTGGTCACACATCCGAAAGTCTTAGTTTTAGATGAACCAACAAGCGCGCTTGACCCAATAGCAGCGGAAGAAGTTCTATCCATTCTGCATCGTTTGGTTCATGACTTGGGTTTAACTGTGGTGATTGCCGAACACAAACTGGAAAGAGTTATCCAATTCGCGGACAGAAT
>JBILNA010000056.1:0-5182 GCA_044375255.1 Candidatus Planktophila sp. | reverse complement strand
TGCCAGAAGCCATGAAGGATCTGGGTTCGCAAGCTTTGCTTTCAAATGCTTATCACTTGTACTTACAACCAGGCTCTGATGTTTTAGATGAGGCTGGCGGGCTGGCAAAATTTATGAACTGGCCAGGACCAACATTTACTGACTCTGGTGGCTTTCAGGTTTTGTCATTAGGTGTTGGTTTTAAAAAAGTCTTAGCAATGGATGCCCAAACTTTCAGGCGAGATGATGTCATCGCCGGAAACAAAGATCGCCTGGCACATGTTGATGATGAGGGTGTGACCTTTAAATCTCACCTTGATGGATCGATGCATCGATTTACTCCAGAGGTATCAATGCAGGTGCAACATCAAATCGGTGCCGACATCATGTTCGCTTTTGATGAGTGCACAACCCTGCACAACACCCGTCCTTATCAAGAGTTAGCGATGGATCGCACCTACGCCTGGGCTATTCGTTGTCTTGATGAGCATAAGCGCCTCACCGAAGAGAGAATCGGCAAGCCATACCAAGCTTTGTTTGGTGTCATTCAAGGGGCCCAATATGAAGACCTTCGAAAAAAAGCGGCTACCGATCTTGGAACTTTGGAATCTAATGGCCAATCCTTTGATGGTTTCGGAATCGGTGGGGCGTTGGACAAGGGTCAGCTAGGAACAATCGTTTCTTGGGTCAATGAAATCTTGCCCGAAGATAAACCCCGTCACTTATTGGGAATTGGAGCGCCAGAGGATCTGTTTGTTGGCGTAGAAAATGGTTGTGACACCTTTGATTGCGTATTGGCCAGCAGAATTGCACGCACTAGCGCTGTGTACACGATGGAGGGGCGTTTTAACCTGTCTAACAGCCGTTTTAAGCGGGATTTCACGCCCATAGACAGCGAATGCGACTGTTATACCTGTACGCACTACACACGGGCTTATATGCACCATGTATTCCGCGGAAAAGAAATCATCAGCGCAACTTTGGCAACGATTCATAATGAAAGATTTATTGTTCGTTTGGTAGATCAGATGCGTCAGGCACTTTTAGATGGAAACTTTGCCGACATGAAGGCCGATTTCTTGGGCCGATATACCCACCGAAGTGGGCAATCACGAGACTAAGGGTTCTTTACTACCTTAGGCAGATTCCAGTTGTACTTGATGGAAAGCTCGCGGACCAAAACAACGACAAGTCCCGCCAGTGCGACAACGAGAGCTTCATAAAGATCTATGGAATCCAAGGCTAAGTACACAATCGCACCTGACAGACATGCAGTTCCAATGGTTTCGCGGTGCAGCAGCACGGGTTCTGTCTGGCACATAATGTCACGGAACAGGCCGCCGGAAACTGCACCGATTAATCCAAGGACTGCAGCCCCAACAATTGGCGCATCATTTGAAAGTGCGAATTGCACACTGGAAACCGTAGCGACAGCTAAACCCAAAGTATCAAGGGATAGTGCAAATCGACCAACATCTTGGGTTTTTCCCATTGCAATGGTGATTAAGAATGCAGCGATGATGGGTGCGAATAACCACGGGTATTGAATCCACGGTGGTTGCTGACCCATAAACAAGTTGCGCAATGTGCCACCAGAAATTGAAGCGATTGCAGCAATGAAAAGAATGCCACCAAAATCCAAGCCTTTACTGGCTGCAACTCTTGCGCCAACTAATGCAAATGCAAAGGTCGAAACTAGGTCAAGACCAAAAACAAGAAGCTCTAGATCCATAGTCATCTCCTAGTTCCACGCTGAAGCCAATCATACGCACGGTGCGCGATTACTTGGATTTTGCTGTCTCAGCCGTTAGGCGCAAAAAGAATGCAACAGAGGTAAATGCCAATACCGATGCCACAAATCCACCAATTAACATGGGCAGTCGCAGACTGAAGTGGGCCATTACTCCCCCAAGTAAAGAACCGATTGGCATCATTCCCCAGACCAAGGTTCGGCGGGTTCCATGAATTCTTCCGTACAGTTCATTGGGAATAATCGTTTGATAGGTAGCCATCAATAAAATGTTCCATTGCGAGATAGCAAATCCACCAAATGTTGCAAGAGCGACGAAGATATAAATATTTGGTGCAAAACCTTGAAGCAACAAAACTACGGAACTGCTGGTGATAGCCAGAGTCATCATGATGCTGCGACCAAACTTCTTTGAAGCCTTAGGTGCAACGATCGCTCCAAGGAGCGCGCCGAGACCTTGTATCGAAAGCACAACGCCAAAGTATTTGGGCAAAAGTTCAAGTTCTTCAATAATGAACAAAACCATGGTTGCAGTGCCTGCCGAATAGCAGACACCGATAGATGCTGTTGTTAGCACTATGCGCCGCAACACTTTGTCCTTATACAAATATTTAATACCGAATTTGATGTCTTCCATATAGCTCGGCTTTATCTCATTTGGACTTTCGGTTCGAATATCTTGAAAGTATTGGATTGGAATCAATAGGGCAAAAAGCGTCGCAACGGCATACCCAATACTGTTAATAAAAAAGGGCAACCAGATTGCAATTGCATATAGAAATCCGCTGAGCGGGGAACCGATGAAGCCTTGGATCACTGTCTCAGAAATCTGAAGTCTTGAATTTCCTTTTTCGTAATGTTCCTCATCCAAAATTTGAGGAATCAATGACTGGGCCGTCGTATCCGTGGCTACTTCACACACACCAATAATGAATCCAGAAAAAATCAACCAGTAGATGGTTATGTGGTCGGTAGCGATTCCTAAAGCCATACCTCCAATAACCGCGCTGCGTATTGCATTTGAGCCGGCCAAAATGAATCTACGATCGACCCGGTCAACCATTACACCGATTGGCATCGCAAAAAGTAGCCAAGGCAACATAACCATTGCACCGATTGCAGAGATTAAGACGGTGCTGTCAGTCAGGGTGATTGCAAGAAGGGGAGCTGCGGCCATGAGAACGCCATCGGCCAAGTTTGAAACTAAACTGCTCGCCCATAAACGATTGAATGCTGGGCCCATACCAAGAACCTAGCAGAAGTGTTTAGATGATCAGCAATTTCCTAGCTTTTTCGACCGCAGTGTGGCGACCATCTACGTTTAGTTTCCGATAGACATTTCGCAAATGTGTCTTCATAGTATTCTGCGAAATGTGTAGCTGCTTTGCAATTGCACTCAGAGGTATGCCTGTTGTCAGGTGCTTGAGTATTTCAAGTTCTCTTGAAGTTAACTTCTCTTCTAGTGCTCCAGTATCTGAATTCATTACTTGAATCCGTTTAGTCATTTCATTGACCACGCTTTCTCTAAATACCGTTGGTTGGGCAGCAGCTGCCTTTACCATGATGGAATACAGACGGTGTTGCCTTACAAAATATTCGTGATACCCAACTTCTGCCCCCACATCAAGGGCCTTATTGAGATACCCCAAAGCGACATTTTCACTATCAAGATTGATGGTTGCCTGATACAGAAACTTATTGACCTTTTCCCGAGGTGTATTTTCTGGAAATCCTTCAACTATTGAAGGGATTTTCTTTGGGTCACTTTCGAACTTAATGTTTAAATCGATCTGCCGAACCATTTCAATTTTTGGCATCCGTCGCAGCAGCTCTTCTGCTCTTTCCCAATCATCAAGAACAAAGCGCAGAAAGACTTCAGTCATGTCAATTAGCCAGTTCAGTTCGTGTGGCGACTTTATTGTGGACAATCTTTCTCGTTGCTTCTTAACTGTCTCCATCATTTGGGGAATCTGACCCTTTGTAATGTTGATTCGTGCACGAGTGCCTTCAGCCATAAGTGCCCAGGGCCAAATATTGGATTCAGAGGCTTTTTCAAAAAGTAATGTCGTAGTTTCGACCACTTTATCTAACTGTGAAAGTTCAAGCTGACAGCGGGCCAACACCATGTATGCATCAAAAGGTGCGCTGATTGATGCGTATCCTGCAATTGATGCCTGATTGATTGCTATTGAAGCACGCTCAGCCGCTTCAAAGAAACGCCCCTCGCACCATAAGGAAAGTGAGGTTATGCAAGTGATGTAATAAGGGGCATTTATAACATTGCCTGAATTCAAAAAAGTTCGGGCTTTCTTGAGACAAACTTTGACCTCTTCTGGTTCATCATAAAGAAAGTGAATTCCAGCCTTTAGTCGAAGCAAAGCGATGCGATCTGTGTTCTCGATGGATTCATAAGGAGAATCAGTCACCAGCGCTCTGTCAATCATCGCAAGTGAGCGGGTGAACTCTCCCCGTGCAAAATAGATGTGCGCAAAAGCCATTGAAGTGAGTTGGGTTAGGAATTCAAGCTCTTTACTTTGTTCAGAAATTATTTCAAGCTCTGTGGCTAATGCCTCAGCTCGTGCAAATTCAAGATTTACCAGGTGTCCAACAACTTTGATTGTCTTCTTCATAACTTCACCGCTTGGTGATGAATCACCTGAGTATTCAGACCATTTAATCAATTGGTCTCCCCGACCAATAACTGCCATATGACGAATACTGGTGTCTAGGTAAACTTGAAATTTTTCCTTGTTTTCTGACTTAAATACGTGCTCCAGGGCTTTTCCATAATCTTTCTTATCCCAGAAGTGCGAGGCAAGTTTCTCGTGAATCTTCTTGTTTCCCTTGGGGTCTCCGAGCTCTAACTGCGACAGTACTTCGTAGACGATGTCATTAAATCTATAGATTCGGGTGAGACCTGAAGAAACACTCATGTAAAGACCATCTGTAGCTAATTTATTGATAAAACTTTCCGAGAAATCCTCCCCCAATACAATTGCCGCCGTTTCTAGATCAAATTCTGAAAGTAAAACTAACCGTGAAATCTTTGATTTGTTTTCTGCGTTCATAGAGTTGATAGTTTCAAGGGCTAGAACGGCAAGTGGACTAGACCCGGATTCAATGTCAAAATTTAAACTTTGATTGCCCCGCGAAATGGAGCGAGTAATCATCTGAACCGCTGCCGGCCAACCATCACATTTCTGGAGCAAGGTACGTGAATGATCATTGTCGATGTCTGCACCATTAAGGTCGGCAATTCGAGAAACTTCTTCGGGCGAAAATTTTAAATCTTGACTGGTGATTAGACTTAGATTTCCAAGACTTGCATATCTGGCTAACGAGGTGGCGGGGGTAAATCGTCGAATAATCACTAAGTGCACGTTGTCTGGAAGGTGGTCAATCAGATCTTGGGAAAAATCTGTAACTTGAGGGTTATCTAAAGCTCCGTTATTG
>JBILNA010000026.1:0-8384 GCA_044375255.1 Candidatus Planktophila sp. | reverse complement strand
AAAGACCCCCTAGATAGACTCGACCTGTGAGCGTAACCAGCGCAGGTGCAGCCTTTAAAAAGGCTTTGGTTGAAGAATCCCCGCTTCAAATTATTGGAACCATCAACGCTAATCACGCCTTGCTTGCACAGCGCGCAGGTTTTCGCGCAATCTATCTTTCAGGTGGCGGAGTCGCTGCAGGATCTCTTGGTATTCCAGATTTAGGAATTACTACCCTAGAAGATGTTCTGACAGATGTTCGTCGCATTACCAATGTCTGCGATACACCTTTGTTGGTGGATGCCGATACCGGGTTTGGTGCATCAGCTTTTAACATCGGGCGCACAGTGAAGGATTTAATCAAGGCTGGCGCAGCAGCGATGCATATTGAAGATCAAGCCGGTGCAAAGCGTTGCGGACATCGTCCTAATAAAGAAATTGTTTCAAAGGCTGAAATGGTTGATCGCATTAAAGCTGCAGTTGATGCTCGCACTGATGAGAACTTTCAGATCATGGCCCGCACCGATGCGATTGCTAACGAAGGTGTCGAAGCAGCCCTTGATCGCGTCCATGCCTATATCGAAGCTGGCGCAGATTTAATTTTCCCTGAAGCAATTCGCACCCTAGAGGATTACAAAAAGTTCTCATCGGCTGTGTCCAAGCCGATCCTGGCTAACATCACTGAATTTGGACTCACCCCCTTGTTTAGCCGTGACGAACTAGCGGCCAATGGCGTGAAGATGATCCTCAACCCTTTGTCGGCCTTCCGCGCCATGAACAAAGCTGCCGAAAATGTCTACACCGCCATCCGCCGCGATGGCTCGCAGGTAAATGTGATCGACACAATGCAGACACGTGAAGAGTTGTACCAAGCAATTAATTACTATGAATATGAAAAAGCACTTGACCAAACACTAGGTAAAGACAACAGGTAGGGACCATGACAGAAATCAAAGTAAAGAAGTCAGTTGCACTCTCTGGAGTTCCAGCGGGTAACACCTCGCTCAGCGCTGTAGGTGGAGCAGATCTTCACTATCGCGGATACTCAATCAAAGACTTGGCTGCCAACTGCCAGTTTGAAGAAGTTGCCTACTTGCTAGTGCACGGCGCGCTACCTACACAGTCACAGTTAGATTCATACAAGGCAAAGCTCAAGGGTCTACGCGGACTGTCACCTCAGGTCAAAACAGTTCTAGAACAACTTCCAGCTTCTGCTCATGCAATGGATGTATTGCGTACCGGTTTTTCTGCCCTTGGTGCAATCACGCCAGAGTCAACTAAGCACACTGAAGAAGAAGCACGCGAAATCGCAGATTCGATGCTGGCAAAGACTGGTTCACTTCTTGGTTACTGGCACCACTTTGCAAATAGCGGAAAGCGCATTGAAGTAGAAACCGATGATGATTCGATCGGTGCTCACTTTTTACATTTGCTACATGGCGAAAAGCCAAGCGCGCTGTGGGAAAAGGCAATGCACGCATCGCTAGTTCTATACGCAGAGCATGAGTTCAATGCATCAACATTTACCGGTCGCGTAATCGCTGGAACAGGTGCGGATATTTACTCATGTGTTGCAGGCTCGATCGGCGCATTGAGTGGCCCTAAGCATGGTGGTGCAAACGAGGTAGCACTTGAGATTCAACTTCGTTACGCAACAGCTGATCAAGCAGAGGCCGACATCCGCAAGCGCGTAGATGCCAAGGAAGTTGTGATTGGTTTTGGTCACCCTGTGTATACGGTTTCTGATCCTCGTAATGAGATTGTTAAGGTCCTGACAAAGGAGCTTGCAATCGCAGCGGGTAAGGAAAACTTGTATGACATTGCAGACCGCATCGAATCAGTGATGTGGGAAGTCAAGAAGATGTTCCCTAATGTGGACTGGTTCTCGGCGGTTGCCTATGATGCGATGAAGATTCCAGTTAACTATTTCACGCCATTGTTCGTGATGGCACGTATTTCTGGCTGGACAGCTCATGTAATCGAACAGCGCAACGATGGCAAGATCATCCGCCCAACAGCAACCTATGTTGGTCCAGAGGATCTAGCGTTTGTTCCAATCGAAAAGCGATAAGTAATGTCTAGTCACGTAGCGCAGGGCAATCAGCCATACGATCAAGTTATTATCGATATTGTCGATTACGCTTTGAACTACGAGATTAAATCACCCGTTGCCTATGAAACTGCTTGGAGTAGTTTTCTGGACACACTTGGCTGTGGTCTTGAATCTCTCGAATATGAAGCCTGCACCAAGCTTTTGGGGCCGGTTGTCCCAGGGCTAACTGTTGCAAACGGTGTGAAGGTTCCGGGAACCAAGCATGTTTTAGATCCAGTACAAGGTGCCTTCAATATTGGCGCAATGATTCGCTGGTTAGATTTTAATGACACCTGGTTGGCCGCCGAATGGGGACACCCATCGGATAACTTGGGTGCAATCCTGGCAACAGCAGATTGGTTGTCTCGTACAACAGATAAAAAGTTTACCGTTAAAGATGTTTTAACCGCGATGATCAAAGCTCATGAAATTCAGGGCTGTATCGCACTTGAGAATTCATTTAACAAAGTTGGCCTAGACCACGTAATTTTGGTCAAGGTTGCATCAACTGCAGTTGTTGCACAGATGATGGGCCTGACCAGAGATCAAGCGCTTGCCGCAGTTTCGTTGGCATGGATTGATGGGCACTCATTGCGCATTTACCGACATTTTCCAAATGCAGGTTCTCGTAAATCGTGGGCGGCAGGGGATGCGACATCTCGCGCTGTTCGACTTGCGTTGATTGCACAAGCCGGCGAGATGGGTTATCCATCAGCACTAACTGCAAAAACTTGGGGCTTCTATGATGTTTCCTTCAAGGGACAGTCATTTAAATTCCAGCGTCCTTATGGCTCATATGTCATGGAAAATGTTTTATTTAAGATTTCATTTCCGGCTGAATTCCACTCGCAAACAGGTGTCGAAGCTGCGATGATTTTGTATAAGCAGATGCAGGCTGCGGGTAAAACATCCGATGACATCAAGAAGATAACAATTCGTACCCACGAAGCTTGTATCCGAATCATCGATAAAAAGGGTCCACTCAACAATTTTGCTGATCGTGACCACTGTATTCAATACATGGTTGCGGTTCCATTTATTTTTGGTCGACTCACTGCACGTGACTATGAAGATGGCATTGCAGCAGATCCACGCATCGATGCTTTACGCGAAAAAATCCTTTGTGTAGAAGATCCTGGATACACCGTTGATTATCATGATCCAGAAAAGCGCTCAATTGCTAATGCAATAACAGTTGAATTCAATGATGGCACAGTCTTTGACGAGGTTGCTGTTGAGTATCCAGTTGGCCATGCTCGTCGACGCACTGAAGGCATTCCGCTGTTAATTGAGAAATACAAAACCAACCTTGCGCGTATTTATGACACGGATAAGCAGAAAAAAATCATTGATTTGTGCCTTGACTATGACAAGTTGGCCGCAACACCTGTAAATGAGTTTATGGATTTGATGGCTCTTTAATGAGCGACATGTCAGCACAGGTGCGTCGCGCGCTTGATGTTGCTGTAGAAGCTATAGGCGGCTCAGCACGTGAAGGTCAGATTGAAATGGCCGAGGCGGTAGCAAATGCCCTTACAGATCGTCACCACTTGATGGTTCAAGCAGGCACGGGCACGGGTAAATCATTGGCTTACTTAATCCCTGGAATAGTTCACGGTCGCAAAGTTTTGGTGGCTACAGCAACACTTGCCTTGCAGCGCCAATTAGTCGACCGCGATTTACCTGCAGTTGTTCCGGCGCTTGAAAAAGAGCTTGGTCGTGAAATTTCTTATGCCATCTACAAGGGCGTTGGAAACTATGTGTGCCTGCAAAAGATGAATAGCGAAGATATTGATCCAGATACAGAGCTAGTAATGGATGTGTCTTCACTTGAAAAAGATGCCAAGCGCTTAATCGCCTGGGCTAAGACACCTGGAGTATCAGGAGATCGTGATGATGCACCTGAAGTTGATCGACGGGTGTGGGCGGCAAACAGCACATCGGGGCGCGAATGTGTCGGCGCAGATGTGTGTGCTTTCGGTTCACAGTGCTTTGCGGCGAATGCGAAAGCAAAGGCGCAGACTGCAGATATCGTTGTCACTAATCACACCTTGCTGGCCATTGAAATTGTAGATTCACATCCGATCTTGCCCGAGCGCGATTGCGTGATTTTGGATGAAGCCCACGAATTTATGGATAGAGCAACACAAGCGGTTACCGATGAACTAACTTCAAACCGGGTGCTGCGCGCTGCTGCCATGGCCCGAAAGTTCATGCCGGGCAAGCTTTCAGATGCCTTTCATAAGGCCGCAAATGATTTTCACGAATCTATGGTTGATTACGGCGAAGATGTTAAAAATGATCCAACCGCGCAAGGTCGTCTAGAAGAAATCCCACAATCACTGGAATTTTCTATTCGTAAAGTGATGGAAGCATCAAAGGCAATAGTTCAGTACTTATCGGCAGATGATGAAATTATCGACACCGATGCGTTGGCTGAACGAGCTCGCGTCAAAGGCGCGGTCAATGAGATTGCAACAACTGCCAGTACATTGCTCAAAATGGGTGATGGTTTGGTTCTTTGGTATGAACCAACATTCTCAACTCTGTATTTAGCCCCATTATCTGTTTCTGAAGTTTTGCGAGAAAACCTTTTGACCCAGACTCCTGTTATTGCAACATCGGCGACATTAACTATTGGTAAGGGCTTTGATTCGATGGCCAAGAGCATCGGCTTCTTGGTAAATGAAGAGATGAACGCTGATCTGAAAGATGGCGAAGTAGACCCAGCAAATGTTCAGATGCTAGATGTCGGTTCTCCCTTTGATTTTGCTAACCAGGGTGTTTTGTATATGCCCAAACATCTACCAGAACCGGGCCGTGATGGACCAAGTATGGATGTCTTAACAGAGCTGGGCGAATTAATCGATGCTGCAGGTGGTAGAACTCTTGCGTTGTTTTCTTCATGGCGGGGCGTTGAAGCAGCAGATTTACATTTACGCAAAGTTCTTGCAGAGCTACCGATTAAAATTATTACGCAAAAACGCGGTGATGCAGTTGGTCCACTTGTTGCTCGCTTTGCAAAGGATGAAACTTCGGTACTGCTTGGAACTATGTCGCTATGGCAGGGCGTTGATGTTCCGGGAAACAGTTGCATTTTGGTAGCTATTGATCGAATTCCTTTTCCACGCCCTGATGAACCAGTAATGAGTGCTCGCGCATCCCAAGCTGATGCCGCGGGTGGCAGTGGATTTATGCAGGTTTCTCTACCCAGAGCCGCGTTATTGCTGGCACAGGGCACGGGTCGCTTGATTCGATCGGTCGATGATCGGGGAGTCGTTGCGATCCTGGATTCACGAATTGTCACTAAAAGGTACGGAAGCGTTCTACTTAACTCTATGCCACCTCTCTGGCGAACCTCAGAAAAGGGTGTAGTCATAGATTCACTGAGACGACTTCGCGAAAGCATGAAAGAATAAAAATATGCCTCGCATTGAAACCGAAACTCTTGCCGAGCACCGTGATTGGCGCCGCAACCAGCTGATTGAAGCTGCAGCGAGTATTGCTATGGAATCAGGCGGAGCGGCAATTACGGTGGCTGCAGTTGCACAGCGTGCAGGTTTATCTCGCACATCAGTGTATGAATACTTTGGTAGCGGCTCTGAACTTGTTGCAGATCTTGTTATTGATGAGCTTGGCAGCTTTGCCCAAATTCTTAATACCGCGGTTGTAGATTGCACAGATGCGGAATGCGTTGTTACCTGCTGGGTAAAGGGAGCGCTTACCTACATTGCAGATGGTCGTCACTTGTTGGCAAAGGCGTTAAATGCCACTGCAATGCCTCAATCACGAACTCAACAAATTGGGATGGCACACAGAGCTTTGATGGCACCACTAGTTAGAGCGGTGACAGATTTAGGAATCAAGGATGCACATCGCGCGTTGTCTTTTATTCAGGCAATTACCGATGCATCAACCAAAAGAATTGAATCAGGCCATGATGCAGAAGAAGAGATTGCTTATGCAACAACTTTCTGCATCAACGGCCTGACCGCTAAATAATTACTTCGAAGCCGTTGTTAGCTTTGTGTTCAAAGCCTCGTACAGCCCTTTTCTGCTGCCGGATGTGACATTGATTTCGCACTTTCCGCGACGCATTGTCAGAACAGAGCGAACAACCGAGCACGCTCCAACGGCTTTGTACTTAATCTTTTCGCCAAAGTTAGTTGCAGTAGGCAGATTTGTTTTGCTGTAAGCCTTAAGGGTTTCAGGCAATGAAAATATGCCTAATGTCTGCATGCCAAGGGTTAAGCGAATTGGCAAGATAACAGTGACAGGAGCAGCGGTTGAATTGCCCGCACTTGTTACAGAGATTGCACATTCGCCAACACCTGTTAACGGCGTGATCTGTTGGCCACTTAATGCACACGCTGGTGCCAGAGAGCGATAGGTCAATGCAGCACCTGATTTAGAAACCGCGGCCACAGTTGCAACCTGGCGGTAGCCAAGTGTTGCTGGCGTACGTGTAGTCACGGCAACACCATTGATTGTCGCTGTTACTTCATCGGCAGCCAGGGTTGTTGTTCCGGCAACTGCTGCCTTGAAGGTAATTGGAAAGAATTGATCTTCGGAAAAATCAGCTGAGACTGTGTGATCAAAGCGCATGAAGATTCCGCACTTTGAAACGGTGCAATCAACGGTTGTTGTACCTGAAACAAAAGAGCCAGTTGGCTTAAAAGCTATAGCTGCAGTTGGCAGAAAAGAGGCTCCGCGCAATGTTGATATCCATAGTTCAACCGCCTTGTTGCACAAAGCAGAGCGGGTTCCGGCAGGTGCTTCAACACATTGCTGGATATACAAACCACCCTTTGTGGGAACATCAGTCAAGGCAATATTGATTGTCGCGTTTTGATAATCCAGATTTGTTAACGGTCCACCTACAAATTTGGTTTGTGCAGCGTGGGCCGACATTGGTGTCATTAATGCTGCAATCAGAGCCACAAGAACGAGCTTCTTCATTTTTCTCCTTATTTGATGGTGATGGGGATAAATAGGTCTGAACTGCGATCATTGCTGCGCAAATGATCGGCACGCACTGTGATTGCGCATTTCACTTTGGTGCAATCAAACTTTCCGATTCTCTTTGAAATCTTGACCTTTTGCGTAAATCTGCCACCTGGCAAAAACTCTTCAGTTAAACCAATTGCATAGGGTGGGGGATTAGATGAAATCCAAAAAGATGCCTCGCTCAATCCCGCTTTATTGACTCCGCCTCCACATGGAGTCGGCGCTTTACCCTTTGCTGGGATGACGCAGAATGCCAAATAGATTCCAACGGTTTCATCAAAGTAATTACCTGTGACGGTCACGACTGAGCCGTTTTTTACCGTGGTCTTTGAAACTGACAGAACCTGACCCTGGGAACCCTTGATAGATGCTGCCGATGAAAAGGGCATGGAAGAAATACTGAAAACCAGTACCAATGCCAGCAATTTCTTCATGGCCAAACTCTAAATTAACCGCATAAAAGTGTTATCCGACAGGACACTGTTATCTGTCGCTTAAAGATTTGGCAGACTGCAACCATGAGAAAAACAGCGATTATCGCGCTCGTGTTGCTGCTTTCTGGCTGTTCACAAAGCCCAGTTGCCAGTACGTACACAATTTCTCAGGATAATGTGAGATCGATTTCACTTACGACGAAGGCTCCGTTAACAGTTTCACGAGTAGTTGTTCTGGCAAATGGTGTTGCCGAAATCATCCAGTCACTGAATGCGGAATCAATTATTGTTGGTCGAGATATTTCAAGTACCGAAGATTCATTAGCTGACATTCCAATAGTTACATCAGGTCATCAGGTTCTTCCTGAAAAAGTAATTGCGCTAAAACCTGATCTTGTTGTGATTGACGCATCGACTGGACCAAAAGCTGCGATCGAAACAATAAAGGCTGCTGGAATATCTGTGGTGCAAACCCCTGAAAGCTGGAGCCTGCAGGATTTACCAATTAAGGTCCGCGCAGTAGGCACAGCAATCGGTGCACAAGATCAGGCCGAAGAGTTAGTCAAACAAATTAATCAATCGTTAAATGCTGCTGAGGTAAAGAATTCTCCGCGGGTAGCGTTCTTATATTTACGAGGCACATCATCAGTCTATTTAATTGGTGGTACAGGATCCGGCGCCGACTCATTGCTGACGGCAATCGGTGCGATCGATGTAGGAGCGCAAACTCTTGATCGACCATTTAATACTTTAACCGCCGAAAGCCTGGCAGCATTGAACCCAGATGTAATTTTAGTGATGAGCAAAGGTCTGGAATCAGTCGGGGGTATCGAAGGATTGTTAAAACTTCCAGGTGTAGCTCAAACGCGTGC
>JBILNA010000025.1:0-8388 GCA_044375255.1 Candidatus Planktophila sp. | reverse complement strand
TTCACAAAAATTAGTGCCCGCTATTTCTCCCGACTTGTCCAAGCGTCCGGATCAGAAGATTATTGATGAAATATTTGCTAGCGTCCCTGTTCAGGGTTATCACGTTGCAGGATTACTCGTTGGCAAAACAGAAAACGAGAATTGGCAAGGCAAGGCACGTACCTATAACTGGCAGGATGCTATTGCTTTTGCTCAAGATGTCTTAGCCTTGTGCAATCTAGAATGGACAGTCGCTCGTTCAGATGTAGCGCCGTGGCATCCAGGACGTTGCGCCGAGTTAATTGTGAACGGCAAAACCGTTGCACACGCAGGTGAACTGCATCCTCGAATCGTGGCCGCCTATGGATTACCAGAGCGCTCCGTAGCCTTTGCCGTGGCGCTTAATTCACTTCCTGAATCAGAGCTAGTTCGTCCAACTACGGTTGGGACTATGCCGGCCGCTGTGCAAGATGTTGCGCTCATTGTTGATTCGACGGTTAGTGCTGGCGATCTACAAGCAGCATTGCGTGAAGGTGCCGGGGATCTGCTTGAATCCATCACGCTTTTTGATCGCTACGACAAGATCGGTGATGGCAAAGTTTCACTTGCCTTTACTTTGGTATTCCGTGCCCCAGATCGCACTCTGACCGGTGAAGAAGTTTCCGCTATGCGTGAGGCTGCGACAGCTGTAGCTGCAAAGAGGTACGGAGCTAAAGTCCGAACCGCATAATTATGCATTAGGTTGCATAATTATTGACAATCCGTTACGCTGAGCCCATGAAAACAGCGGTCATCGGAGCAAGCGGGTATGCAGGCGGGGAATTACTAAGGCTCCTAGCAACCCATCCTAATTTCGTGGTCACAGTGGTTAGTGCTCATTCAAATGCGGGGGAACAGGTCACTTCTGTCCACCCTCAGCTTCAGAGTTACGCAGGACGATCATTTGTCACGTCTGGCTCAATTGATTTCAATCAGGTCGATCTAGTATTTCTTGCGCT
Source organism: Candidatus Planktophila sp. (assembly GCA_044375255.1). GTDB lineage: Bacteria > Actinomycetota > Actinomycetes > Nanopelagicales > Nanopelagicaceae > Planktophila. The sequence continues at coordinate 7,411 of JBILNA010000025.1, read as the reverse complement.
TCCACATGGTGAATCCGCAGCTCTGATCTCAAAGATTCCAGCGCAAGTAAAGATTGTTGACCTTGGTGCAGATTACAGATTAAAAGATGCTTCCCAATGGGAAAAGTATTATGGCGGGAAACACGCAGGGTCTTGGGTGTACGGAATGCCAGAACTTGCACCAGGTCAACGGGAAGCGATTAAGAAAGAAAGCAGAGTGGCTAACCCTGGCTGCTATGCAACTTCGATTTCACTCGGTATAGCTCCAGCTATCGCGGTCATAGATCCTTCAGACATTGTTGTTGTTGCAGCATCTGGGACCACAGGTGCCGGAAGAAATGCGAAGATTAACTTGATTGGCAGCGAAGTTATGGGTTCACTTTCTTCCTACAAATTTGGCGGTGTTCATCAACATACTCCTGAAATCGAACAAGCGTTGTCAGTAGTTACTCAAAAAGAAGCAAAGATTTCATTCACTCCGATTTTAGCTCCAATGCCTAGGGGAATTCTTGCCACGATCACTGCAAAATTGTCCAAGGCTACGACAACTGAGCAGGCTCATGAACTATATGCAAAACATTATGCAAATGAATTCTTTGTCGATCTCCTGCCTTTGGGCCAGTTACCCAAGACCAGTGCTGTTAACGGCAGCAATAAGATTCAAATCCAAGTTGCAGTAGATCAACACACAAACCGTTTAGTGGTTTCTGTTGCTATTGATAACTTGGGTAAGGGCGCTGCAGGTCAAGCAATTCAAAATGCAAATTTGATTTGTGGTTTATCAGAAATCAGTGGTCTTGCACTAGATGGCATCGGCGCATGAAACTTCCACTTGGTTTTAGATCTGCCTCAATCGCAGCAGGACTGAAAAGTACTGGAGCTCTTGATTTAACGCTGATTGAGAACCAAGGACCACGGTTCACTTCAGCCGCTGTTTTTACAACAAACAAAGTGGTCGCGGCTCCAGTTATCTGGTCTCGCCAGGTCGCAAAAGGTGGAACCGTTAGAGCGGTTGTTCTCAATAGTGGGGGAGCAAATGCCTGCACGGGACCTCAAGGTTTCGCCGATACACATAGAACTGCTGAACATGTTGGTCAGCTGCTAAATGTCTCATCGTCTGAAGTAATTGTTTGTTCGACGGGTTTGATCGGTGAACTCCTACCGATGGACAAGATTATTTCAGGGCTAGATACCATTTCCAAGAACTTAAGTAACGATGGTCTACAAAGCAGCGCACAAGCGATAATGACAACGGACTCAGTTGCTAAAGTCGCCAGCGCATCTGTAGAGGGGACGCAGTTCGCTGGAATAGCTAAGGGTGCTGGCATGTTAGCTCCAGCATTAGCGACAATGTTGTCAGTTGTTATGACTGATGCGATTGTTTCAGAAAACTCACAAGAAATTTTCCAACGCGCAACTGATCGAACTTTCAATCGCATAGATTCCGACGGTTGCACATCTACAAATGACACAGTTCTTTTCATGTCTTCGGGTGCCAGTGGTATAACTATTCCAGACCAGGATTTAGAAATGGCGCTGATGAATGTATGTGGTTCTCTAGCAGACCAGTTGATTGCAGATGCTGAAGGCTCTACCAAAACTGTTGCTATCACGGTTCTCAATGCAGCGACGGAACAAGATGCAGTCGAAGTTGGTCGCGCATGTGCACGTAACAATCTTTTGAAGGCAGCAATATTTGGTGGAGATCCTAACTGGGGCCGAGTTCTGGCAGCAGTTGGTACGGCTGATGCGAATTTAGATCCATTAAAGATAGATGTCAGATTAAATGGAGTACAGGTATGCACGAATAGCGCACCTGATGCTGACAAAACAACAGTCAATTTTGCATCGCGTTTGGTAGAGATCGAAATTGATCTCAAGGTAGGAAATGCCAGCGCAACAATTCTGACTAATGATCTGACACATGATTATGTGCATGAGAATTCTGCGTATTCCTCATGATCGTTGTGAAATTTGGCGGCCACGCTATGAAGGATGAGAACGGTAACTTTGCTAGGGCCATTGCAGCTGCTTTGGCTAAAGGTGAAAAGGTCGTCGTTGTTCATGGCGGTGGGCCACAAATCGATGCAGCCCTGAAAGCCAAAGCGATCACCAGCGATTGGATGGGTGGATTCCGGGTTACAACTAAAGAGATTTTTGATGTTGTTGAGGATGTTCTGGTCAATCAAGTTGGCCAGCAAGTCGCAGCCACATTAAGTACATCAGGGATTAAAGCTCAAGCAATTTCAGCTCGTCAATTACCAACGGTTATTGCCAAACGTCGCACCACTTTGATCGATGGCACACCTGCAGATTTGGGTTATGTCGGCGAAGTGCAGTCCGTAGACCCCACACAACTTTTGGAGCTTCTTGCAAAGGGTGTAGTGCCCGTGGTCGCACCCGTTTCATCCGATGAGGACTTGAAGACTGGATTAAATGTGAACGCGGATTTTGCAGCCGCTGCAATCGCCGCAGCTTTACAAGCATCAGCTTTAATTGTCATGACAGATGTGGCAGGAATTTATGGCAATTGGCCGGACAAAAATTCCCTCATCGATCACATAAGCGCTGATGATTTGGAATCAATTAAGGCTGGTTTTGCTGAAGGTATGGCACCAAAGGTTCAGGCGGCACTTGATGCCTTGTCCTTTGGCGCAAAAGCTGTCCGCATTATTGATGGAACAGATCCCAATAGCTTTGCATCAGCACTTGCTGGTCAAGGCGGAACGCTGGTGGTGGCATGACAAACAAGAAGATGTTAAATCGTTGGAATTCGGTTGTACAAAATAATTACGGAACTCCTTCAATCGCCTTAACCAAGGGAAAAGGAATAGTCGTTACCGATGCCGATGGAAAAATTTATCTCGATTTTCTTGGCGGGATTGCGACCAGCATTTTAGGACATGCACATCCCGCGATAGTCAAAGCAGTTACCAAGCAAGTTTCAACTCTTAGTCATGTCAGCAATTTTTATGCACATCCCAACGGGATCACTTTGGCGGAAAAGCTGGTGGCTATGACAGGTGAAAAGAATGCGAAGGTTTTTTTCTGCCAATCAGGTGCTGAAGCTAATGAAGCCGCCTTTAAATTGTCTCGACGTACTGGCAAGGTTCGAGTTGTTGCAGCCCAAGGTGCTTTCCACGGCCGCACGATGGGTGCGTTATCCCTGACGGGGCAACCGTCAAAGCGTGAACCATTCTTGCCTTTAGTAAAGGGCGTTAAGCATGTTCCGTATGGCGATATTGAGGCCATGCGCAAAGCGGTAAGCAAGAAAACCGCGATGGTGATTATTGAACCAATCATGGGTGAAGCTGGAGTAATTGTTCCACCAATAGATTACTTGCAACAAATTCGTACCATCTGTGATGACAAAGGCGCGCTACTTGTAATTGATGCAGTACAAACCGGAATGGGTCGTACCGGAGATTGGTTTGGCTATGAGTATTCGGGAATAACTCCTGATGTAATCACTTTGGCAAAAGGATTAGGCGGAGGATTACCCCTTGGTGCAATGATCGCACTGGGTAAAGCAGCTGAGCTCTTTCAACCTGGCGATCATGGATCAACATTTGGTGGAAATCCCGTTACTACCGCAGCTGGTTTAGCGGCAATCGAAGTTATTGAATCAAAAAAGCTGTTGAATAAAGTTAAGCAACAAGGAGATTACCTCATTCAAGAACTTGCCCTTATCCCAGGAATCAAAGAAGTACGTGGGGCAGGTTTGTTGATTGGCATTGAACTTGAAACTTTGAAGGCTTCGGAAATTGCTACGGCTATGCGGGATGCTGGAGTCTTGGTCAATGCTGCTAACGCAACAACAGTTCGAATAGCACCGGCCTTGATCGTCACTGATGCACAGATCAATAAGTTCATATCCATCTTTAGGAAGGTTATTTCCGATGCCAAGTAATGCTCAATCAGTTTCTGCCCGAAGGGCCAAGGCGATTGCGTTGGTTCAAGCCGGCCAGGTGCATTCACAATCGGACTTGGTAGTCCTTTTGAAAAAAGCGGGGTACAAAGTTACGCAAGCAACTGCCAGTAGAGATCTGGAAGAAATCGGTGCGGTACGTGCTCGCAATAAAGACGGCGAGAGTACTTATTTGATTCGCGAAAGCTCGGATGACGCGATTGTTCGAAGCACTCCACTTCCCTCTAAATTGATACTTTCTGTCGATCACAGCGCAAATTTGGCGGTCATTCATACTCCACCAGGTGCGGCGCAGTTTTTGGCGAGTTCTTTGGACCATGCTGATTTAACGGGAGTAATCGGCACAATCGCAGGGGACGACACGATTATTTTGGTATCTAAGAAAGCCACAGGTGGAGCCCATTTAGCGAAAGAATTGCTTGCTTACGCACAAGGTGATGGGAAGAGGAAGTAATGGCTCTATGGGGCGGACGTTTTGCGCAAAGTCCAGAGGACTCTGCCTTTGCCCTGTCCAGAAGCGTGCATTTTGATTGGCGCTTAGCACCGTATGACCTTCGCTCTTCCATGGCGCACTTGGCTGTCCTAAAAAAGAGCGGCCTGGTTGCTACTGCAGATGCTGATGCAATTTTGAAAGCTTTAAAGGAACTTACACAGGAAGTCGCAGCAGGCAGCTTTGTCGCCATTGATTCAGATGAAGATGTACATAGCGCGCTCGAGCGAGGTTTAACCGAAAAATTGGGCCCAGTTGGGGGATCACTTCGTGCTGGTCGTTCTCGCAATGATCAAGTAACTACCGATCTTCGACTTTTTTCAATTGATCACATGTTGGAAATCGCATCTTTGCTTACCCATTTACAGACCTCAATCTTGGAAAAAGCGGCAGAGTATGTCAATGATTCAGCGCCAGGATTTACGCACATTCAACATGCACAACCGGTCTCTTTTGGCCACGAATTAGCAAAGCATGCACACGCTTTTGCGCGAGATCTAGATCGAATCAAAGATTGGCTTTCACGCACCTCTGTGAGCTCACTAGGAGCTGGAGCGCTGGCTGGATCCTCACTTCCACTAGAACCTGCATTTACGGCTAAGAATTTAGGTTTTGAATGCACCTTTGCTAACAGTATTGATGCTGTGAGTGATCGCGATTATGTAGCAGAGGCGCTGTTCATCTGTGCCATGATCGGTAACCACCTTTCCAGAATAGGTGAAGAGTGGACCTTGTGGTCATCCCAAGAGTTTGCGTGGGCAACGGTTGCAGATGCATATTCAACCGGTTCTTCAATAATGCCTCAGAAGAAAAATCCAGACATGGCCGAACTTGCGCGCGGAAAATCTGGCCGCTTAGTTGGAAATTTGATGAGCGTTTTAACGATGCTTAAAGGTTTACCTTTTGCTTACAACCGAGATCTACAAGAGGACAAAGAACCTTTATTCGATAGCTTTGATACTTTGATGCTAGTTCTTCCTGCTGTAACCGGAATGGTTGCAACAACGAATTTTGATCGGGAAAAAATGGCACTAGCAGCACCAACAGGATTTTCGTTAGCAACTGAGATCGCCGATTATCTAGCCAAGAAGAATGTTCCATTCGCGCAAGCACATGAGACTGCTGGAAAATGTGTGGCTCTCTGCGAAGCAACAGACCGTCAGCTTCACCAGCTCAGTGATGATGAATTCGCAGCGGTGCACCCACAACTTGATGGGGGAGTACGCGAATTCCTTACAGTGCTTGGAGCGCTCAATTCGAGAACTACTTCCGGTGGCACCGCACCGACACTTGTTACTCTGCAAATAAAAGAAGCCTTAAACGCCAATACAAAAACTAGCCAAGAAATTGCCAGCAAGCGCAAGGCATTTTCAGAGATGATGAGCGCATGAACCTGATCGAAGATCTTCGCTGGCGTGGATTATTAGCCCAATCAACGGATGAAGTCGCACTCCTTGAATCGCTCAAAAAGCCCATAACTTTGTACTGCGGATTTGATCCAACAGCCCCTTCATTGCATACCGGAAATCTCGTGGTTCTTCTTGTACTGCGGCGTTTTCAACTAGCAGGGCACAATCCCATCGCACTTGTCGGAGGTGCAACTGGCCTAGTGGGTGACCCAAGTGGAAAAAATGAAGAGCGCACACTTAATAGCACTGATATTGTCGAAGCCTGGGTAAATCGCATTCGCAACCAAGTTTCGGCATTTTTGGATTTTGATGCACCAAAGAACCCCGCCCAAGTTGTAAACAACCTTGATTGGACTTCGCCACTTAGCGCGATTGAATTCTTGCGCGATATTGGAAAACACTTCAGTGTTAATCAAATGCTTTCCAAAGACTCAGTATCGGCTCGTCTCGAAGGTGGTGGAATCTCATACACCGAGTTTTCCTATCAAGTTTTGCAATCTTATGATTTCTTAGAACTGTATCGACGTAACAACTGCACATTGCAAGTTGGCGGTTCGGATCAATGGGGCAACATCGTTGCTGGCTTGGATCTAATTCGTCGCGTCGAACAGGGAAGTGGTCATGCATTGACTGTTCCATTATTGATGAAGGCGGATGGAACTAAGTTTGGCAAGACTGCCGGAGGTTCTGTCTGGCTAGATCCCGAAATGACATCACCTTATGCATTCTTCCAATTCTGGTTGAACTCCGATGATAAAGATGTCATCAACTTCTTGAAGGTTTTCTCCTTTAAATCACATGATGAGATCAAAGAGTTAGAAAAATCTCACAATGAAAATCCTGGATTACGTGAAGCACACCGTGCTTTGGCTCGCGAATTAACTTCCTTGGTTCATTCAGAAGAAACAACACAACGTGTAGAAGCTGCAGCGCGAGCATTATTTGGTCAGGGAGAACTTTCAGAACTAGATGAAGCCACACTTGCATCCGCTCTTGCCGAACTTCCACGAACAACAATTTCTGCAAGCGATGAAATACCAACATGGGTAGATCTCTTAGCAGCAACTGGGGTTGTAGATTCAAAATCAGCTGCTCGCCGCATCGTTAAAGAAGGTGGCGCATATCTCAATAATCAGAAGATTTCGGGAGAGGAATTCCGCCCTTCAAAATCTGACTTTTTATGCGGAAAATATGCAGTTTTGCGAAAAGGTAAGCGAGATCTCGCTGCCGTCGAATTAGCCTAAAGACTGACCGCAGGGGCAAAAACGCTAGCGGGCGTTGATAATTCGCATTTTCTCGGGGTTCATAGTCTGGGACGACATGCAGCTAACCCGATTTGACCGGTCCAGGTCTGCTCTGTATAGTTACGCTCCTTGCTGGGAACGGACGATTTAGGCCGGACAGTAGGCACAGGTGCTCAAGAAATTGAGCGTCAGCCAGATCTAGTAACTCATTTAGGCCAGTTTGACCGCGCCTGCATGCATGCACTAAGTTTGGCGATCTGCCCTGAAAATCAGGAGAAATCCTGAAAAGCAGTGCGCATCCGTACCTTGAGAACTCAACAGCGTGCCATAAGTCAATGCCAATAGTGGCTTACTTAGTCAT